>CAUQZY010000009.1:0-35549 GCA_963522395.1 uncultured Streptococcus sp. | reverse complement strand
TAAGCCAGAGTTTACAGGTGGCGTGAATGGGGGCGACTCACTTGTTACAGAAGTTCCAGAGTACAGAGGTTTCCTATCTACATTAGGTAATTCTCCAGCTCCTACAGTAGCTAAGCCAGAGTTTACAGGTGGCGTGAATGGTACGGATGCTGAGATTCATCACCTTCCAGACTTCACAGGCGGAGTGAATGCAGTAACTAGTGTTGTGTATGATGTAGAAAATTATACAGAAGTATTATCTACAGCAGGAGAAGGAAGTTCAGTAGTGAAATCTACTGATAAACAAGTAAATAATAAAGACAGTAAGGATGAAGCAGAAACTAAGCACGTTATCACAGAAATTGCTAGTTCACAACGTATTTTAAAAAATGAAACAGGAAGTATTCAAATTCAAGCTTCAGAAGAAGTATTGAAAAATGTGATAGGTATTCAAATCCAAGAAATTCAAGTTAGTGATTTAAGTTCATTAAACTACAAAGCATTTGATATCAAATTGAAGGATGTAAATGGTAGATATGTTAAACCTGAAGGAAAAGTCCTTGTTACTTTTGCTACAGATCAGTCCGTTGAGAATGTTTATGCTGTAGATCCAGAAGGAAAACTACACACTATTGAATTCGAACAAAAAGATGAAAAGATTATTTTTGAGACTAATAATTCTAGTATTTATGTGATGACTTTCCGACACTCCATTGACAATCCACTATTTAAAAATCCTACAGAAGATAACAAGGCTGAGGAAGTTTCACTGTCGCCTAAATTGTTATCAACAAATGAAAACTCTGAATCTAATCGATTAGAGAATAAAGTAAGTAATAACGAACAGTCTATGTTACCAAATACAGGTGAGTCTGCCTCATCACTAACAATCTTATTTGGTTTTGTAGGAGTGTTCCTTGGAGCAATGATTTCTTATAAGCGAAAAGACAGTTAATTTGTCTTCAGTTGTTCTTTGAACTTTTATGTTAATCTAAAATAAACCAGTCTGGAGTCCTGTAAAAAGATGGGAATTCTAGACTGGTTTTATTGATATAGAAGTTTATAATAAGATTCGTAATTTTGAGTAATAGATACGGATATTTATGTTATCTGAAACTACTTTCAGAAACGGCTGTTCTATAAAATACTTTTGAAATTGAAATCTATTCTATCACAAACTATTGAAAGCGCTTAATAAATGGTATATAATGACCTCATAAGAACAAAGAAAAGGAGGAAAGAGGATGCCACAGATTACTAAAGAAGCCTTGATTGCACAAATCAAAGATGGAATCATCGTTTCTTGTCAGGCCCTTCCTCACGAACCGCTTTATACAGAAGCGGGAGGAGTCATCCCCTTGCTGGTCAAAGCGGCTGAGCAAGGTGGAGCAGTCGGTATCCGAGCAAACAGTGTTCGCGATATCAAAGAAATCAAGGAGGTTACCAACCTTCCAATCATTGGGATAATTAAACGAGATTATCCGCCACAAGAACCTTTCATCACGGCTACCATGAAAGAAGTTGATGAATTGGCAGAATTGGACATCGAGGTGATTGCTCTTGATTGTACCAAGCGTGAACGTTATGATGGCTTGGAGATTCAGGAGTTCATTCGTCAGGTTAAGGAAAAATATCCGAACCAGCTCTTGATGGCTGATACAAGTACTTTCGAAGAAGGACTAGCAGCTGTAGAAGCAGGAATTGACTTTGTCGGAACAACCTTATCAGGCTATACATCTTATAGTCCAAAAGTTGACGGACCAGATTTTGAATTAATCAAAAAACTCTGTGATGCTGGCGTGGATGTCATTGCAGAAGGAAAAATTCATACACCAGAACAAGCCAAACAAATCCTTGGATATGGAGTGAGGGGCATTGTTGTTGGTGGCGCCATTACTAGACCAAAAGAGATTACAGAACGCTTTGTTGCTGGTCTTAAATAACACAATCTCAAAGCAGAGGAGAGTGGTGGATGCGTCGGATGAAATGAAAACGGATACAAATAAAAACTTACTCATTATCCAATATGGATACGCTTATCAATTAGGAGAATACAAATGAAATTTAGAAAACTAGCTTGTACAGTACTTGCGGGTGCTGCGATTCTTGGCCTTGCTGCATGTGGAAATTCTGGCGGAAGTAAAGATGCTGGAAAATCTGGTGGAGATAGCGGAAAAACAGAAATCACTTGGTGGGCATTCCCAGTCTTCACTCAAGAAAAAACTGGTGACGGTGTTGGAACATATGAAAAGTCAATCATCGAAGCTTTTGAAAAAGCAAATCCAGATGTAAAAGTGAAATTGGAAACCATCGACTTCAAGTCAGGTCCTGAAAAAATCACAACAGCTATCGAAGCAGGAACAGCTCCAGACGTACTTTTTGACGCACCAGGACGTATCATCCAATATGGTAAAAATGGTAAATTGGCTGACTTGAATGACCTCTTCACAGATGACTTTGTTAAAGATGTCAACAATGAAAACATCGTAAAAGCAAGTAAAGCTGGAGACAAAGCTTATATGTATCCAATCAGTTCAGCACCATTCTACATGGCCATGAACAAGAAAATGTTGGAAGATGCTGGAGTTGCGAACCTTGTAAAAGAAGGTTGGACAACTGATGATTTTGAAAAAGTTTTGAAAGCGCTTAAAGATAAAGGCTACACACCAGGTTCATTGTTCAGTTCTGGTCAAGGGGGAGACCAAGGAACACGTGCCTTCATCTCAAACCTTTACGGCGGTTCTGTAACAGATAAAGATGTAACAAAATATACAACTGATGATCCTAAATTCGTCAAAGGTCTTGAAAAAGCAGCTAGCTGGATCAAAGACGGTTTGTTGAACAATGGTTCACAATTTGACGGTGGAGCAGATATCCAAAACTTTGCCAACGGTCAAACATCTTACACAATCCTTTGGGCACCAGCTCAAAACGGTATCCAAGCTAAACTCTTGGAAGCAAGTAAAGTAGAAGTGGTAGAAGTACCATTCCCATCAGATTCAGGTAAACCAGCTCTTGAATACCTTGTAAACGGATTTGCAGTATTCAACAACAAAGACGACAAGAAAGTTGCAGCATCTAAGAAATTCGTTCAATTCATCGCGGATGACAAAGAATGGGGTCCAAAAGACGTTGTTCGTACAGGTGCCTTCCCAGTTCGTACTTCATTTGGAAAACTTTATGAAGATAAACGTATGGAAACAATCAGTGGTTGGACTAAATACTACTCACCATACTACAATACAATTGATGGTTTTGCTGAAATGAGAACTCTATGGTTCCCAATGTTGCAATCAGTTTCAAATGGCGATCAAAAACCAGCGGATGCTTTAAAAGCCTTCACTGAAAAAGCTAACGAAACAATTAAAAAAGCTACAAAACAATAAGCACTGAATCAGATTGACTCCTCCCTTTTCCCTGTGCATAATCTATGTAAGAAAAGGGAGGATTTTATTTGAAATATCAGAAACTGTCACGAAATTAAAATGAAGTTCTTACATAAGCGAATCTTAAAAAATTTCATTTTGATTTTAAAACTGTTCAAGAAAATCCAAAATATTCTATTTGTGAAAGAGAGGTGCCGACTGTGAAAGTCAATAAAATTCGTATGCGGGAAACAGTGATTTCCTACGCTTTCTTAGCACCAGTATTATTCTTCTTTGTCATCTTTGTATTGGTTCCTATGATTATGGGATTCATTACAAGTTTCTTTAACTATTCAATGACTAAATTTGAGTTTGTGGGTTTGGACAACTACATTCGTATGTTTAAAGACCCTGTATTTATGAAGTCTTTGATTAACACAGTTATTTTGGTTGTTGGATCTGTACCGATTGTTGTTCTCTTTTCGCTCTTTGTGGCGTCGCAAACCTACCATCAAAATGCTATTGCCAGATCTTTCTACCGTTTCGTCTTCTTCCTTCCTGTTGTAACAGGTAGTGTTGCCGTAACAGTTGTTTGGAAATGGATTTATGACCCATTATCAGGGATTCTAAACTTTGTCCTTAAGTCAAGCCATATCATCAGCCAGAATATTTCTTGGTTGGGAGATAAACACTGGGCATTACTGGCAATTATGATTATCCTCTTGACAACTTCAGTTGGTCAACCAATCATCCTCTACATAGCTGCTATGGGGAATATTGACAATTCACTGGTTGAAGCGGCTCGTGTAGACGGTGCAACTGAATTTCAAGTTTTCTGGAAGATTAAATGGCCAAGCCTTCTTCCAACAACTCTCTACATCGCAATCATCACAACAATTAACTCATTTCAAGTTTTCGCCTTGATTCAACTATTAACATCTGGTGGGCCAAACTACTCAACAAGTACCTTGATGTACTACCTTTACGAAAAAGCCTTCCAATTGACCGAATACGGGTATGCTAATACCATTGGTGTCTTCTTGGCAGTCATGATTGCTATTGTAAGCTTTGTTCAATTTAAGGCGCTCGGAAATGACGTAGAATATTAAAGAAAGGAGACAGCTATGCAATCTACACAAAAGAAACCTATAACAGCTTTCACTGTTATATCAACTATTATCTTGCTCTTGTTGACCGTGCTGTTCATCTTTCCATTCTACTGGATTTTGACAGGTGCCTTCAAATCACAACCTGATACCATCGTTATTCCACCACAATGGTTCCCTAAAATGCCAACCATGGAAAACTTCCAACAACTTATGGTGCAAAACCCTGCTATGCAGTGGATGTGGAACTCAGTATTTATCTCATTGGTAACCATGTTCTTAGTCTGTGCAACCTCATCTCTAGCAGGTTATGTATTGGCTAAAAAACGTTTCTATGGTCAACGTATCCTCTTTGCCATCTTTATCGCTGCCATGGCACTTCCAAAACAAGTTGTCCTTGTACCATTGGTACGTATCGTCAACTTCATGGGAATTCACGATACTCTCTGGGCAGTTATCTTGCCTTTGATTGGATGGCCATTCGGGGTCTTCCTCATGAAACAGTTCAGTGAGAATATTCCTACAGAGTTGCTTGAATCAGCTAAAATCGACGGTTGTGGTGAGATTCGTACCTTCTGGAGCGTAGCCTTCCCAATTGTGAAACCAGGATTTGCAGCACTTGCAATCTTTACCTTCATCAACACATGGAACGACTACTTCATGCAGTTGGTAATGTTGACTTCACGTAATAATTTGACCATTTCACTCGGTGTTGCGACTATGCAGGCTGAAATGGCAACCAACTATGGTTTGATCATGGCAGGTGCAGCTCTTGCTGCTGTGCCAATCGTAACAGTCTTCCTAGTCTTCCAAAAATCCTTTACTCAAGGTATTACCATGGGAGCGGTCAAAGGTTAAGAAAAGTAAACTGGTGTGTCAAGATTGCGGAAGTGGTCTTGACATGCTATGGAAATATAGATGTTATAAGTGTCTACAAAATGTTGGGTATTTGCTTACCTTAGAGATTTTGTTAGACACTTATCAACTTAAGAATGATTTTAGTTAACTATCAGAAACGAAGGAAAGAGTATGATTTTTGACGATTTGAAAAACATCACCTTTTACAAAGGAATTCATCCCAATCTAGACAAGGCTATCGACTATCTCTACCAACATCGTAAAGCTTCATTTGAACTAGGTAAGTATGAGATTGACGGGGACAAAGTCTTTCTAGTTGTTCAGGAAAATGTCCTCAATCAAGCTGAAAATGATCAATTTGAGCATCATCAGAACTATGCAGACTTGCATTTGCTGGTAGATGGGCATGAATATTCGAGCTACGGTTCACGTATCAAAGACGAGGCAGTAGCATTCGACGAAGCGAGTGACATTGGCTTTGTTCATTGTCATGAACACTACCCACTCTTGTTGGGTTATCACAATTTTGCGATTTTCTTTCCAGGAGAACCACACCAGCCAAATGGCTATGCAGGTATGGAAGAGAAGGTTCGCAAATATCTCTTTAAAATTTTGATTGATTAAAAAATCAGGAGGAGCAAACATGGCACAAAAAGGAGTAAGCCTTATCAAGGCAGCATTTGATACAGATAACTTTCTCATGCGTTTTAGTGAGAAGGTCTTGGATATCGTGACAGCCAATCTTCTTTTTGTCGTCTCTTGTTTGCCCATCGTGACGATTGGAGTGGCTAAAATTAGTCTCTACGAGACTATGTTTGAGATTAAGAAGAGTAGACGCGTGCCTGTCTTTAAAATCTATCTAAGAGCTTTCAAGCAAAATTTGAAACTAGGTCTTCAGTTAGGTCTGCTTGAGTTGGGTATCGTCTCATTAAGCCTTCTAGACCTCTATCTCTTCTGGGGGCAGACAGCTATGCCTTTCCAAATGGTAAAATCTATTTGTCTAGGCGTTCTTATCTTCCTCACTATCGTGATGTTGGCTAGCTATCCCATCGCTGCGCGCTATGATTTGACTTGGAAAGAAGTGTTACAAAAAGGACTTATCTTGGCAAGTTTTAACTTTCCTTGGTTCTTCCTCATGTTAGTTATTCTCTTTCTCATTGTGATGGTTCTTTATCTGTCCGCCTTCAGTTTACTTTTAGGTGGCTCAGCCTTCCTGCTTTTTGGGTTTGGACTCTTGGTCTTTATCCAGACTGGATTGATGGAGAAAATTTTCGCAAAATGCCAATAGCATGGCTTGTCTATGAAACTACTTTCAAGCCCTAAACATTTCAAAATTCATATCGAAACTAAAATCTAAGTGTACACAAGATATTGAAAGCGTTTTTCATAAGGTGTATACTAAAAACGTAAAGAATAAATCCTGCTGTTAGCAGAAAAAAGAAATCTTAGGAGAAAATCTATGTCAGATTTAAAAAAATACGAAGGTGTCATTCCAGCCTTCTACGCATGTTATGATGATCAAGGAGAAGTAAGTCCAGAACGTACGCGTGCCTTGGTTCAATACTTCATTGATAAAGGTGTTCAAGGTCTTTATGTCAATGGTTCTTCTGGTGAATGTATCTACCAAAGCGTTGAAGACCGCAAGTTGATTTTGGAAGAAGTGATGGCAGTTGCCAAAGGTAAATTGACCATTATTGCTCACGTTGCTTGCAACAATACCAAAGACAGTATGGAACTTGCTCGTCATGCTGAAAGCTTAGGAGTAGATGCCATTGCAACGATTCCGCCGATTTATTTCCGCTTGCCAGAATACTCAGTTGCTAAGTACTGGAACGATATCAGTTCTGCAGCTCCAAATACAGATTACGTGATTTACAACATTCCTCAATTGGCAGGAGTTGCTTTGACCCCAAGTCTTTATACTGAAATGTTGAAGAATCCACGTGTTATCGGTGTTAAGAACTCTTCTATGCCAGTTCAAGATATCCAAACCTTTGTCAGCCTTGGTGGAGAAGACCACATCGTCTTTAACGGTCCAGATGAGCAGTTCTTAGGTGGTCGTCTCATGGGAGCTAAAGCTGGTATCGGTGGTACATATGGTGCTATGCCAGAACTCTTCTTGAAACTCAACCAATTGATTGCTGACAAAGACTTGGAAACAGCACGTGAATTGCAATATGCTATCAATGCAATCATTGGCAAATTGACTGCTGCACATGGAAATATGTATGGTGTGATTAAGGAAGTCTTGAAAATCAATGAGGGATTGAATATTGGTTCTGTTCGTTCACCATTGACACCAGTGACTGAAGAAGATCGTCCAGTTGTAGAAGCAGCTGCAGCCTTGATTCGTGAAACCAAGGAGCGCTTCCTCTAATCCATAAGGAGGTATTTATGACACACTACGTTGCAATTGATATCGGTGGAACCAACATCAAATATGGTTTGATTGACCAAGAAGGCCAACTTGTTGAATCGCATGAAATGCCAACAGAGGCGCATAAGGGTGGACCTCATATCTTACAAAAGACCAAAGATATCGTAGCCAGCTATTTAGAACAAGGCCCAGTAGCAGGTGTTGCCATTTCTTCTGCAGGGATGGTGGATCCTGATAAGGGTGAGATTTTCTATGCTGGGCCTCAAATCCCTAACTACGCAGGCACCCAGTTCAAAAAGGAAATCGAGACTAGCTTTAATATTCCTTGTGAGATTGAAAATGATGTCAACTGTGCAGGTCTTGCTGAAGCGGTATCTGGTTCAGGCAAAGGAGCGAGTGTCACTCTTTGCTTGACTATTGGAACCGGTATCGGTGGTTGTTTGATTATGGATGGGAAAGTTTTCCATGGATTTAGCAATTCAGCCTGTGAAGTTGGTTATATGCATATGCAGGATGGAGCGTTCCAAGATTTGGCTTCTACAACAGCCTTGGTTGAGTATGTAGCAGCAGGTCATGGAGATCCAGTTGACCAGTGGAATGGCCGACGCATCTTTAAGGAAGCCACTGAAGGCAACAAGATTTGTATGGCTGGTATTGACCGCATGGTAGACTATCTAGGAAAAGGTCTGGCAAATATTTGCTATGTGGCCAATCCAGAAGTGGTCATTCTCGGTGGTGGTATCATGGGACAAGAAGCTATTCTCAAGCCTAAAATTCGAAAAGCTTTGAAAGATGCTTTGGTACCAAGTCTGGCTGAAAAAACACGATTAGAATTTGCTCATCACCAAAATACAGCAGGGATGTTGGGTGCTTATTATCATTTTAAAACAAAACAATCCTAGTTTGGCTCAGCCAAACTAGGATTTTCTAATCAAATTCCCTTGACTTTCTTTATAATTGTGAGATAATAAAAAAAATATATAAAGGAATTATATAAAATGACTATAGCGAATTCAAGTAAAATGGTAACCTTCCAAGCTAATAGAGAATTGGTAAACGATGCTATGGAAGTGTTAAAAGAACAAAATCTCTCTCTTTCATCAGCACTCAGATTGTTTTTAAAGAATGTTGCCGTAACAAATGAAGTAGATTTACTGAGTGAAGAGGAATTAGAGAAGGAGTATTTGTTTAGACAATTACAAGCAGAAGTTCAAGAAAGTTATGCTAAGATTGAGGCTGGAAATTACTTGACAGATGAAGATGTCGTGGCACGCTATGGATTATAAAAAATATAGGATTTTGTATTCTCCTAGAGTGATTGATAGTCTGGATAAAATATATCAGTATATAGCAGAGGAAATCGGTTCTGTAGAGGCTGCGAGAAGAAAAGTGGCGAGTATCAGAAAAGATATTAATCGTCTAGAAATTTTCCCCCAAGCTGGATTTGATGCCGATGAAAAATTTGGTAAGAAATTAGACCCTCGCTACCAAACGCGAGGATTGACCTTGAGTAAGGATTACATCGTATTATATACAATTGTTGAGGATACCGTCAGACTTGCTTATTTACTCCCCTCAAAAAGTGATTACATGAAATTATTCAAGACTAAGTCAAGATACGACTGATTCATAATCTTGAAGAGGTATGTTTGGTGATGAATAAAAATCCTAGTTTGGCTCAGCCAAACTAGGATTTTCTTACACGTTTTTGTTTACGATAACCGTTGAGTTTTTTATTTTCCCAGTAGCTATTGAAGATTTTTTCCTTGCTTTCGCGATTAATCTCCAAAAAGTAGGCATAAATCAAATCGATAAAGAAGAGCATAGGAAGTTGAGCGGATATTCGTTGGATGTAGGATGACTGGCTGTGGGTGGCTACAAGAACAGTCTCTGTATAGGCTAGACTATCTTTATTGGGAACACTTGTAAAGAGTACAGTCTTTGCCCCCATCTCCTTAGCGTCTAATAGACTATCTAAAATAGAAGGTGTTGTACCAGAAAGTGAGAAACCGAGTACTAGACAATTCTCATCCATAATGCTGGTTGTCCAAGCAAAGCCGTCTTGGTCTGTCAAAGCCTCGCAGACCACACCCAGACGCATGAAGCGCAATTTCATTTCACGGGCGACAAGGCCAGAACTCCCTGTTCCAAAGAAGTAGACACGCTCAGCATCTTCGATTAGCTGGGCAATTCGTTCTAGTTGTACTTCGTCAATCAAGTCCTGTGTTTGTTCCCTCATATTGCTATAACTTCTGAGGACTCGTTTCGTAAGTGGACTGTGTTTGTGAGAATGGGTTTCTTGTTTCTCTGCTTGATGTTGGTATTGGAAAATAAATTCTCGGTAGCCAGTAAAGCCACACTTTTTAGCAAAGCGGGTCAGAGCAGCTTGAGAAATATGTAATTTTTGAGTGACTTGTTGAGAAGATAAATCATCTGTAATCGTTTCAGCTTGCAAAAAATAGCGAGCGATTTCTTGCTCTAGGTCTGTCATTTCTTCAAAATGTGAATCAATGACAGTTAATATATCTGGTTTGTCCATAGGGAAGGCTCCTTTAAATGAGTCGTATTGGAAAAAGGCTAGATTATTGAACTTTTACATTCATTATAACATATAATATAGGGATGAATAAATAAAAACGTATCTTACTGTAAAAACGAAAAAAGCTTCTTACTTTTCCATAATTTTCTGCTCAAATTGTGGTACAATTAAGAGTAAGATTTTAAGTTAGAAATGAGACTGATTTGTATGAGAAAATTTAACAGCCATTCGATTCCGATTCGGCTTAATTTATTGTTTTCAATCGTCATTTTACTCTTTATGACCATTATTGGTCGTTTGTTGTATATGCAGGTTTTGAACAAGGATTTTTACGAAAAAAAGCTAGCCTCAGCTAGTCAGACCAAGGTCACAACCAGTTCTGCCCGTGGGGAAATTTATGATGCTAGTGGAAAACCTTTGGTAGAAAATACGCTAAAGCAGGTTGTTTCCTTTACACGTAGTAATAAAATGACGGCTAAAGATCTGAAAGAAACTGCTAAGAAGTTACTAGCCTATGTGGGAGTTTCTTCTCCAACGTTGACTGACCGACAGTTGGCGGACTATTACCTAGCAGATCAAGATGTTTATAAGAAAGCAGTGGAAAGTTTACCACGTGAGAAGCGACTTGATTCTGATGGAAATCAATTATCTGAATCAGAGCTATACAATAATACTGTTGAGAGTATCGATTCAAGTCAATTGGCATACTCTGATGACGAAAAGAAAGAAATTTATCTCTTTAGCCAACTCAATGCAGTAGAAAATTTTGCGACAGGAACCGTTGCGACAGATGCCTTGACAGATACACAGATTGCCTTGATTGCTTCGGCTTCTAAGAATTTACCTGGTATCAGTATTTCGACTTCGTGGGATCGAAAGGTTCTAGATACCTCACTTTCTTCTATAGTAGGTAGTGTATCCAGTGAAAAAGCTGGTCTCCCAGCGGAAGAAGCAGATGCTTATCTTAAAAAAGGTTACTCTCTAAATGACCGTGTTGGAACCTCTTATCTAGAGAAGCAATACGAGGAAACCTTGCAAGGGAAACGCTCGGTAAAAGAAATCCATCTAGACAAGTATGGTAACATGGAGAGTGTCGAAAATATCGAAGATGGTACTAAAGGAAACAATATTAAACTGACCATCGATTTGGCCTTCCAAGATAGCGTGGACAATCTGCTTAAGAGTTATTTCAATTCCGAACTGGGAAATGGAGGAGCCAAGTATTCAGAAGGTGTGTATGCAGTTGCCCTCAACCCAAAAACAGGTGCGGTTTTGTCTATGTCAGGACTCAAACATGACTTGAAAACGGGAGAGCTAACACCTGATTCCTTGGGAACAGTAACCGATGTCTTTGTCCCGGGTTCTGTTGTCAAGGCGGCGACCATCAGCTCTGGTTGGGAGAATGGAGTCTTGTCAGGGAACCAGACCTTGACAGACCAACCGATTGTCTTCCAAGGTTCAGCTCCGATTAATTCTTGGTATACTCAGGCTTACAGTTCATTCCCGATTACAGCTGTGGAAGCCTTGGAGTATTCTTCTAATACCTATATGGTTCAAACGGCTTTGGGCATTATGGGTCAGACCTATCAACCCAATATGTTTGTTTTAACTAACAATTTAGAATCCGCTATGGGGAAACTTCGTTCGACATTTGCGGAATATGGTCTTGGAGCCTCAACAGGCATTGACCTTCCAGATGAGTCAACTGGTTTTATACCAAAAGAGTATAATTTTGCTAATTACATTACCAATGCATTTGGTCAGTTTGATAACTACACCCCCATGCAATTGGCCCAGTACGTTGGAACTATTGCCAACAACGGTGTTCGGATTGCACCTCACATTGTCGAGGGGATTTATGGAAACAACGAACAAGGTGGCTTAGGGAACTTAATCCAATCTGTTGAAACCAAGGAAATGAATAAAATTAATATTTCTGAGTCTGATGTTTCCATCCTCCAACAAGGATTTTATCAAGTGTCACATGGTGGTAGTGCTTTGACAACCGGTCGTGCCTTTTCAAATGGCGCAGCGGTATCCATTAGTGGAAAAACAGGTACTGCCGAAAGTTATGTTGAGGGTGGTCAAGAAGCTAACAATACTAATGCTGTGGCCTATGCACCATCAGATAATCCTCAAATCGCTGTAGCTGTTGTCTTCCCTCATAACACCAACCTTACAAATGGTGTCGGACCTTCCATTGCGCGCGATATTATCAACCTCTATAACCAACATCATCCAATGAATTAGAAAGGAACTTATGCTTTATCCAACACCTATTGCTAAGCTAATTGATAGTTATTCCAAGTTACCGGGTATCGGGATTAAGACGGCTACCCGTCTGGCCTTCTATACTATTGGAATGTCTGATGACGATGTCAATGAATTTGCTAAAAATCTCCTTTCTGCTAAGAGAGAGCTGACCTACTGTTCCATCTGTGGTCGCCTGACTGATGACGATCCTTGCTCCATCTGTACTGATCCGACTCGTGACCAGACGACGATTTTAGTCCTCGAGGATAGTCGTGATGTGGCAGCCATGGAGAACATCCAAGAATACCATGGACTCTATCATGTCCTGCATGGCCTCATTTCCCCTATGAATGGCATTAGTCCAGATGATATCAATCTCAAGAGCCTTATGACTCGTCTGATGGATAGTGAAGTTTCAGAAGTCATCGTAGCAACCAATGCCACGGCAGATGGGGAAGCAACTTCCATGTACCTTTCACGTTTGCTCAAGCCAGCTGGGATCAAGGTTACGCGCCTGGCGAGAGGTCTCGCTGTCGGAGCAGATATCGAGTATGCAGACGAAGTCACACTCTTACGAGCCATTGAAAATCGAACAGAGTTGTAAGCAGAGACAAATTAACGAACTCAATTCATTTATATAAAAAATCAAGGAGGCTGAAAATCGTTCCTATCGGCCTCTTTTTGTATAGTGTGATGAGTAGAATCAAGTTCAAGTTTTAAAAAAAGAAGCAAATATGATATACTAAAGAACGAGTATTCTAGTAGAATTAGGACAAGTAATATGAAACAAACGATTATTCTTTTATATGGTGGGCGTAGTGCAGAGCGTGAAGTCTCTGTTCTTTCAGCAGAAAGTGTCATGCGTGCGGTCAATTATGACCGTTTCACAGTTAAGACTTTCTTTATCGGACAGTCAGGTGATTTTATTAAAACGCAGGAATTTAGTCAGACTCCAGGTCAAGAGGACCGTCTCATGACAAATGAGACCATTGATTGGGATAAGAAAGTTGCTCCAAGTGCTATCTATGAAGAAGGGGCAGTGGTCTTTCCAGTTCTTCATGGTCCGATGGGAGAAGATGGTTCTGTTCAAGGATTCTTGGAAGTTTTGAAAATGCCGTATGTCGGCTGCAATATCTTGTCCTCAAGTCTTGCCATGGATAAAATCACGACCAAGCGTGTTTTAGAATCTGCTGGCATTGCCCAAGTTCCTTATGTGGCTATCGTTGAAGGGGATGATGTGATTGCTAAAATCGCTGAAGTGGAAGAAAAATTGACTTATCCAGTCTTCACAAAACCATCAAATATGGGTTCAAGTGTTGGTATTTCCAAATCTGAAAATCAAGAAGAACTCCGTCAAGCCTTGAAACTTGCCTTCCAATATGACAGCCGTGTCTTGGTTGAGCAAGGGGTGAACGCCCGTGAAATCGAGGTTGGACTCTTGGGAAACTACGATGTCAAAAGCACGCTACCAGGAGAAGTAGTCAAGGATGTTGCCTTTTATGATTACGATGCCAAGTATATTGACAACAAGATTACCATGGATATCCCAGCTAAAATCAGTGATGATGTGGTAGCTGTCATGCGTCAAAATGCAGAAACGGCCTTCCGTGCCATTGGTGGTTTAGGCTTATCTCGTTGTGATTTCTTTTATACAGATAAGGGAGAAATCTTCCTAAATGAGCTCAATACCATGCCAGGTTTCACCCAGTGGTCAATGTATCCATTACTTTGGGACAATATGGGAATCAGCTACCCAGACCTAATCGAGCGTTTGATTGACCTTGCCAAAGAAAGTTTTGACAAGCGCGAAGCGCATTTGCTATAAAAATGAAAGAGAGGGTAGAAGCCAGAACTATCACTGCCAGGTGATTAGAGTTCTCGGACTTCAACCCTTTTTAAAGGAGTAGAAATGAAATTAACTATCCACGAAGTTGCCCAAGTTGTTGGAGCTAAAAATGATGTTAGTCTTTTTACAGATGCTCAGTTAGAAAAGGCTGAGTTTGACAGTCGTTTGATTGAGGAAGGGGACTTGTTTGTGCCCCTCAAAGGTGCGCGTGATGGCCATGACTTTATCGAAACAGCCTTTGAAAATGGTGCTGCTGTAACCCTGTCTGAGAAAGAGGTCGCAAATCATCCCTACATTCTAGTAGATGACGTGTTGGCTGCCTTTCAAAGCCTAGCAGCCTACTATCTTGAGAAAACGGCTGTTGATGTCTTTGCAGTTACAGGTTCAAATGGTAAGACAACGACCAAGGATATGTTGGCGCACTTGCTATCAACAATCTATAAAACTTACAAAACACAAGGAAACTACAACAACGAGATTGGTCTTCCTTACACAGTTCTCCATATGCCTGAAGGAACAGAAAAGTTGGTCTTGGAGATGGGGCAGGACCACTTGGGAGATATCCACCTCTTGTCTGAATTGGCTCATCCAAAAACAGCCATTGTGACCTTGGTTGGAGAAGCCCATTTGGCCTTTTTCAAAGACCGTTCAGAGATTGCTAAAGGGAAGATGCAAATTGCAGACGGTATGGCTCCGAGTTCTTTGCTTTTAGCGCCGGCTGACCCTATCGTAGAGGACTACTTGCCAACTGATAAAAAGGTGGTCCGTTTTGGGCAAGGGGCAGAGCTGGAAATTACAGACTTGATTGAGCGCAAGGATAGTCTGACCTTTAAGGCTAATTTCTTTGGACAAACCCTCGATTTGCCAGTGACAGGTAAGTACAATGCTACCAATGCCATGATTGCATCCTATGTTGCCTTGCAAGAAGGAGTTTCAGAGGAGCAAATTCATCAGGCCTTCCAAAATCTTGAATTGACGCGTAACCGTACCGAGTGGAAGAAAGCAGCCAATGGAGCAGATATTCTATCAGATGTTTACAATGCCAATCCAACTGCTATGAAGCTGATTTTAGAGACTTTCTCTGCTATTCCAGCCAATGAAGGCGGCAAAAAAATCGCTGTTCTAGCGGATATGAAGGAGCTCGGTGACCAGTCTATTCAACTCCATAATCAGATGATTTTGAGCCTTTCTCCAGATGTGCTGGATACCGTTATTTTCTATGGAGAAGACATTGCTGAATTAGCCCAATTGGCTAGTCAAATGTTCCCAATCGGCCACGTTTACTACTTCAAGAAAACAGAAGACCAAGACCAATTTGAAGACCTCGTTAAGCAGGTCAAAGAAAGCCTTGGAGCCAATGACCAAATCCTGCTCAAAGGCTCTAACTCTATGAACCTAGCCAAGTTGGTAGAAAGTTTAGAAACTGAAGACAAGTAATTTTGTCAAACATTTACGTATTTCTAAATCCATTTTTGACAAATAGCATGGTATAATAATATGCAGGAAAATTTTGAATCATGAGGAAGACTAGATGAATTTATGGGATATTTTCTTTACGACCCAAGCAACAGAGCCACCCAAGTTTGATCTTTTTTGGTATGTCAGTATATTTACACTCTTGGCCTTGACCTTTTATACAGCCTATCGCTATCGCGAGAAGAAGGCTTACCAACGATTTTTCCAAATCTTACAGGCTGTTCAGTTGATCTTACTTTATGGTTGGTATGGGGTCAACCATATGCCGCTGTCAGAAAGCCTACCTTTTTACCATTGCCGTATGGCTATGTTTGTGGTGCTTTTGCTTCCTGGTCAGTCTAAATATAGGCAGTATTTTGCATTACTAGGAACATTTGGGACATTAGCAGCCTTTGTTTATCCAGTGCCAGATGCTTATCCTTTCCCCCATATTGCGATTTTGTCCTTTATCTTTGGGCATTTAGCACTCTTGGGGAACTCTCTAGTTTATCTCTTGAGACAGTATAATGCGCGATTGCTGGATGTGAAGGGAATTTTTCTCATGACCTTTGCCCTAAATGCCTTGATTTTTGTGGTCAATTTAGTAACAGGTGGTGATTACGGATTCTTGACAAAACCACCATTGGTTGGAGACCATGGCTTAGTAGCTAATTATTTAATCGTTTCCCTGGCCTTGTCAGCGGCGATTACGTTGACAAAGAAAATTTTGGAACTATTTTTAGAACAAGAAGCAGAAAAAATGATTGCAAAGAAAGCTTAGAAATGAGCTTTCTTTTTTGTCAATAGACAGATTGTTGTTGGTTACATAGAGTAGAAAAATTCTTGTAAAGGAAAAGTGAAAAATTGGCTAGTAAATTTAGAAAAAACTAAGCACAATCAGATTTTTTGTGTTATAATATTCTGTGAATAGCTATGCCTACGTTTAGCTATGGAATAATACGAAGTGCGAAACTTGGAAGATAGAGAGGATGCGATGTAATGGCTAGAGAAGGCTTTTTTACAGGTCTAGATATTGGAACAAGCTCTGTCAAGGTGCTTGTAGCTGAGCAGAGAAATGGTGAATTAAATGTAATTGGCGTGAGTAATGCCAAAAGTAAAGGTGTAAAGGATGGAATTATTGTTGATATTGATGCAGCAGCAACTGCTATCAAATCAGCAATTTCCCAAGCGGAAGAAAAAGCAGGCATTTCAATTAAATCAGTAAATGTTGGTTTACCAGCTAATCTCTTACAGGTGGAACCAACTCAAGGAATGATTCCAGTTACATCTGATACAAAAGAAATTACAGACCAAGATGTCGAAAATGTTGTCAAATCAGCTTTGACAAAGAGTATGACACCAGATCGTGAAGTCATTACTTTTATTCCAGAAGAATTTATCGTAGATGGTTTCCAAGGTATTCGTGACCCGCGTGGCATGATGGGTGTTCGTCTTGAAATGCGTGGTTTGCTTTACACAGGTCCACGTACTATTCTTCACAATTTACGTAAGACAGTTGAGCGTGCAGGTGTTCAGGTTGAAAATATTATTATTTCACCATTGGCTTTGGTTCGTTCAGTCTTGAACGAAGGAGAGCGTGAATTTGGAGCTACTGTGATTGATATGGGAGCAGGTCAAACAACTGTTGCTACAATCCGTAACCAAGAACTCCAGTTTACCAATATTCTTCAAGAAGGCGGAGATTACGTAACTAAGGATATCTCTAAAGTCTTGAAGACATCACAGAAACTAGCTGAAGGTTTGAAATTAAACTATGGAGAGGCTTATCCTCCTCTCGCAAGTAAAGAAACATTCCAAGTCGAAGTGATTGGGGAAGTAGAACCTGTTGAAGTAACAGAAAATTACTTGTCAGAGATTATTTCTGCACGAATTAAGCATATTTTTGAACAAATCAAACAAGACTTAGACAGAAGACATTTATTGGATCTGCCTGGTGGCATTGTTTTGATTGGTGGAACGGCTATTTTACCGGGAATTGTGGAGCTTGCTCAAGAAGTTTTTGGTGTTCGTGTGAAACTCTATGTTCCAAACCAAGTTGGAATTCGTAATCCGGCTTTTGCGCATGTGATTAGTCTTTCAGAATTCGCGGGACAATTGACAGAAGTACATCTCTTGGCTCAACGAGCAGTCAAGGGTGATGAAGGATTATTCCAACAACCGCTTAGTTTTGGGGGAATGATTCAGAAAACAGCTCAGTTTGTACAATCAACGCCTGTTCAACCAGCTCCTGCTCCAGAAGTAGAGCCGGTGGCGCCTACAGAACCAATGGCGGATTTCCAACAAACTTCACAAAATAAACCGAAATTAGCAGATCGTTTCCGTGGCTTGATCGGAAGCATGTTTGACGAATAAAGAGGAAAAATAAATTATGACATTTTCATTTGATACAGCTGCTGCCCAAGGTGCAGTGATTAAAGTAATTGGTGTCGGTGGAGGTGGTGGCAATGCCATCAACCGTATGGTCGACGAAGGTGTTACAGGCGTAGAATTTATCGCAGCAAATACAGATGTACAAGCATTGAGCAGTACAAAAGCTGAGACTGTTATTCAGTTAGGCCCTAAATTGACTCGCGGTTTGGGTGCAGGAGGTCAACCTGAGGTTGGTCGTAAAGCTGCTGAAGAAAGCGAAGAAACACTGACTGAAGCTATCAGTGGCGCAGATATGGTCTTCATCACTGCTGGTATGGGAGGAGGCTCTGGAACTGGAGCTGCTCCTGTTATTGCTCGTATCGCAAAAGATTTAGGTGCTCTTACAGTTGGTGTTGTGACACGTCCTTTCGGTTTTGAAGGAAGCAAACGTGGACAATTTGCTGTAGAAGGAATCAATCAACTTCGTGAGCATGTAGATACTCTATTGATTATCTCGAACAACAACTTACTTGAGATTGTTGATAAGAAGACTCCACTTCTTGAAGCTCTTAGCGAGGCAGATAACGTTCTTCGTCAAGGTGTTCAAGGAATTACCGATTTGATTACCAATCCAGGATTGATTAACCTTGACTTTGCCGATGTGAAAACAGTTATGGCAAATAAAGGGAATGCTCTTATGGGTATTGGTATCGGTAGTGGAGAAGAACGTGTTGTTGAAGCAGCACGTAAGGCAATTTACTCTCCACTTCTTGAAACAACAATTGATGGAGCAGAAGATGTGATTGTCAACGTAACTGGTGGTCTTGACTTAACCTTGATTGAGGCAGAAGAGGCTTCACAAATTGTGAACCAAGCAGCAGGGCAAGGAGTAAACATCTGGCTCGGTACTTCAATTGATGAAAGTATGCGTGATGAGATTCGTGTAACAGTTGTTGCAACGGGTGTTCGTCAAGACCGCGTAGAAAAGGTTGTGGCTCCCCAAGCTAGACCTACTACCAACTACCGTGATACAGTGAGACCAGCTCATTCACATGGATTTGATCGTCATTTTGATATGGCAGAAACGGCTGAATTGCCAAAACAAAATCAACGTCGCTCGGAACAAGCTCAAGGCTCTGCTTTTGGTGATTGGGATTTACGTCGCGAGACAATTGTTCGTCCGACTGATTCAGTAGTGTCACCGGTAGAACGTTTTGAAATTCCAAATTCACAAGATGAAGATGAGTTGGATACACCTCCATTTTTCAAAAATCGTTAAGTAAATGAATGTAAAAGAAAATACAGAACGTGTTTTTCGAGAAGTCGCAGAAGCAAGTCGCAGTGCTCATCGCCAGAGTGGCTCAGTCTCTGTCATTGCAGTTACCAAGTATGTAGATGTACCGACAGCGGAAGCCTTGCTTCCGCTAGGGGTTCATCATATCGGTGAAAATCGTGTAGATAAGTTTCTAGAGAAATATCAAGCTTTAAAAGATCGAGATGTGACTTGGCATTTGATTGGTACCTTGCAAAGACGTAAGGTGAAAGATGTCATTCAATACGTTGATTATTTCCACGCATTGGATTCAGTAAAGCTAGCAGAGGAAATTCAAAAAAGAAGTGACAGAGTCATCAAGTGTTTCCTTCAAGTAAATATTTCTAACGAAGAAAGTAAACACGGCTTTTCGAGAGAAGAATTATTGGAAGTCTTGCCAGAGTTAGCCAAACTAGATAAGATTGAATATGTTGGTTTGATGACGATGGCACCTTTTGAGGCTAGCAGTGAGCAGTTGAAAGAAATTTTCAAGGCGACTCAAGATTTACAAAGAGAAATCCAAGAAAAACAAATTCCAAATATGCCTATGACCGAGTTAAGTATGGGAATGAGTCGTGATTATAAAGAAGCGATTCAATTCGGTTCCACCTTTGTTCGCATAGGTACAGCATTTTTTAAGTAGGAGAGAACCATGTCTTTAAAAGATAGATTCGATAGATTTATAGATTATTTTACGGAGGATGAGGATTTAAGTCTCCCTAATGAAAAACGAGATGAGCCCATTTTGACTCCAGTAAATTCTACACAGGACAAGGCTCTTTCAACAAATCAAACACCACGCACAAGCACAAGTAGTACAAAAGAAGCTAATATTACTAGACTGCATGCACGTCAACAAGAGTTAGCCAAGCAAAGTCAGTATTCTACTGAAAAAGTAACAATCGATGTTCGTTACCCTAGAAAATATGAAGATGCAATAGAAATTGTTGATTTATTAGCAGGAAACGAAAGTATTTTGATTGATTTTCAATATATGACTGAAGTGCAAGCTCGTCGTTGTTTAGATTATCTGGATGGAGCTTGCCATGTTCTAGCTGGAAATTTGAAAAAGGTAGCTTCTACCATGTACCTGTTGACACCAGTGAATGTTATTGTAAATGTTGAAGATATTCGTTTACCAGATGAAGATCAACAAGGTGAGTTTGATTTTGATATGAGACGAAATAGAGGACGATAATGATTTTTTTAATTCGTATGATTTATAATGCAGTGGATATTTACTCCCTGATTTTGGTAGCCTTTGCTGTCATGTCTTGGTTTCCAGGCGCCTACGAATCAAGTTTGGGTCGTTGGATTGTAGCATTGGTAAAACCAGTGCTTGCTCCCTTGCAACGCCTGCCTTTACAGATAGCGGGTCTTGATTTATCTGTTTGGGTTGCGATTGTTTTGGTTCGATTTTTAGGAGAAAACCTAGTGCGTTTTCTGGCGATGATAGGATGAATAAAGGGATTTACCAGCATTTCTCCATAGAAGATCGTCCCTTTCTTGACAAGGGAATGGAATGGATAAAGAAGGTAGAAGATAGCTATGCTCCTTTTTTAACTCCTTTTATCAATCCTCATCAGGAGAAGCTATTAAAAATTTTAGCCAAAACCTATGATCTTGCTTGTAGCAGTAGTGGGGAATTCGTCTCAAGTGAGTATGTTCGAGTTTTATTATACCCAGATTATTTCCAGCCAGAGTTTTCAGATTTTGAAATGTCTCTCCAGGAAATTGTGTATTCCAATAAATTTGAACACTTAACGCATGCTAAGATTTTAGGGACAGTCATCAATCAATTAGGGATTGAACGGAAACTTTTTGGAGATATCCTAGTAGATGAAGAACGGGCGCAGATTATGATTAATCAGCAGTTTCTTCTTCTCTTTCAAGATGGATTAAAGAAAATTGGCCGTATACCCGTTTCGCTGGAGGAACGTCCTTTCACCGAGAAAATAGATAAGCTAGAACAGTATAGAGAGCTGGATTTATGCGTGTCTAGTTTTAGATTAGATGTTCTTTTATCAAATGTTTTAAAACTATCTAGAAATCAAGCAAACCAGTTGATTGAAAAGAAACTTGTCCAAGTAAATTATCATGTGGTAGACAAATCAGATTATACTGTTCAAGTTGGAGACTTGATTAGTGTGAGAAAATTTGGGCGTTTGAGGTTGCTTCAAGATAAGGGACAAACTAAAAAAGAGAAGAAAAAAATAACAGTCCAGTTATTATTAAGTAAGTGAGGAAAAATATGCCAATTACATCGTTAGAAATCAAAGATAAAACCTTTAGCACACGTTTTAGAGGTTTTGATCCAGAAGAAGTAGATGAATTTTTAGATATTGTAGTCCGTGATTATGAAGATTTAGTTCGTTCTAATCACGATAAGGATTTACATATTAAAAATTTGGAAGATCGTTTGTCTTACTTTGATGAGATGAAAGATTCATTGAGCCAGTCTGTATTGATTGCCCAAGATACAGCTGAACGAGTAAAACAAGCTGCAGCTGAACGTTCAAACAATATTATCCATCAAGCAGAGCAAGATGCACAACGTTTATTGGAAGAAGCTAAGTACAAGGCAAATGAAATTCTTCGTCACGCAACTGATAATGCTAAGAAAGTTGCTGTTGAAACCGAAGAATTGAAGAACAAGAGTCGTGTCTTCCACCAGCGTCTCAAATCTACAATTGAGAGTCAGTTGGCTATCGTTGAATCTTCAGATTGGGAAGATATTCTTCGTCCAACAGCTACTTATCTTCAAACCAGTGATGAAGCCTTTAAAGAAGTTGTTAGCGAAGTACTTGGAGAACCGATTCCAGCTCCAATTGAGGAAGAACCAATTGATATGACACGTCAGTTCTCTCAGGCAGAAATGGCAGAGTTACAAGCTCGTATTGAGGCAGCCAATAAAGAATTGGCTGAATTTGAAGCTCAGGCTAAACAGGAAGTGGAAAATCCAACTCCTGTAGTGAGTCCTCAAATTGAAGAAGAGCCTGCTCATCCAGTTGGTCCAATGTATGAAGAGCCAGAAGTAGTCCCAAGCCATTACTCAGGCCCAACACCAGCTACTGAAGCTGTGAACTCAGAACCAGGTTTTGTGGCACCGCAAGAATCTGTTACAATTTTATAAGAAACGATGTGAGAACAATATCTTATCTTTATATTTCCAGCGAGCAGGAGATGGTGTGAGTCCTGTAATCCCTATTGATAAGATTATCCTCTCAAAAACTCAAATCTGAATGGAGTAAGATTTGACGTTCCCCACGTTACGGGATAAGAGGAAAAAAGTTGAGTCTTTTTTCGAATAAAGGTGGTACCACGATTTTCGTCCTTTTTGGAAGTCGTGGTTTTTAATTTGTTATTATTTATAAAGGAGATACCATGAAACTCAAAGATACCCTTAATCTTGGGAAAACAGCTTTCCCAATGCGTGCAGGCCTTCCGACCAAAGAGCCAGTTTGGCAAAAGGAATGGGAAGATGCAAAACTTTATCAACGTCGTCAAGAATTGAACCAAGGAAAACCTCATTTCACCTTGCATGATGGCCCTCCATACGCGAACGGAAATATCCACGTTGGACATGCTATGAACAAGATTTCAAAAGATATCATTGTTCGCTCAAAATCTATGTCAGGTTTTTACGCACCATTTATCCCGGGTTGGGATACTCATGGTCTACCAATCGAGCAAGTTTTGGCAAAACAAGGTGTCAAACGTAAAGAAATGGACTTGGTTGAGTACTTGAAACTTTGCCGTGAATACGCTCTTTCTCAAGTAGATAAACAACGTGAAGACTTTAAACGTTTGGGTGTTTCTGGTGACTGGGAAAATCCATATGTGACTTTGACTCCTGACTATGAAGCAGCTCAAATCCGTGTATTTGGTGAGATGGCTAATAAAGGTTATATCTACCGTGGTGCCAAGCCAGTTTACTGGTCTTGGTCATCTGAGTCTGCCCTTGCGGAAGCAGAGATTGAATACCATGACTTGGTTTCAACTTCTCTTTACTATGCCAATAAGGTAAAAGATGGTAAAGGTGTTCTAGATACAGATACTTACATCGCTGTCTGGACAACTACTCCATTTACCATCACAGCTTCTCGTGGTTTGACTGTTGGAGCAGATATTGATTACGTTTTGGTTCAACCTGCTGGTGAAGCTCGTAAGTTTGTGGTTGCTGCAGAATTGTTGACTAGCTTGTCTGAGAAATTTGGTTGGGCTGATGTTCAAGTTTTGGCAACTTATCGTGGTCAAGAACTCAACCACATCGTAACAGAACACCCATGGGATACAGCTGTAGATGAGTTGGTTATCCTTGGTGACCACGTTACAACTGACTCTGGTACTGGTATTGTCCATACAGCCCCTGGTTTTGGTGAGGACGACTACAATGTTGGTATTGCTAATGGTCTTGAAGTCGCAGTGACTGTTGACGAGCGTGGTATCATGATGGCTAATGCTGGTGCTGAGTTTGAAGGCCAGTTCTACGACAAGGTTGTACCAACTGTTATTGAAAAACTTGGTAACCTCCTTCTTGCCCAAGAAGAAATCTCTCACTCATACCCATTTGACTGGCGTACTAAGAAACCAATCATCTGGCGTGCAGTACCACAATGGTTTGCCTCAGTTTCTAAATTCCGCCAAGAAATCTTGGACGAAATTGAAAAAGTGAAATTCCACTCAGAATGGGGTAAAGTCCGTCTTTACAATATGATTCGTGACCGTGGCGACTGGGTTATCTCTCGTCAACGTGCTTGGGGTGTTCCACTTCCTATCTTCTACGCTGAAGATGGTACAGCTATCATGACAGCTGAAACCATTGAACACGTAGCTCAACTTTTTGAAGAACATGGTTCAAGCATTTGGTGGGAACGTGATGCTAAGGACCTCTTGCCAGAAGGATTTACTCATCCAGGTTCACCAAATGGCGAGTTCAAAAAAGAAACTGACATCATGGACGTTTGGTTTGACTCAGGTTCATCATGGAATGGAGTTGTAGTAAACCGTCCTGAGTTGACTTACCCAGCAGACCTTTACCTAGAAGGTTCTGACCAATACCGTGGTTGGTTCAACTCATCACTCATCACATCTGTTGCCAACCATGGCGTAGCACCTTACAAACAAATCTTGTCACAAGGTTTTGCCCTTGATGGTAAAGGTGAGAAGATGTCTAAATCTCTTGGAAATACCATTGCTCCAAGCGATGTTGAAAAACAATTTGGTGCTGAAATCTTGCGTCTTTGGGTAACAAGTGTAGACTCAAGCAACGACGTGCGTATCTCTATGGATATCTTGAGCCAAGTCTCTGAAACTTACCGTAAGATCCGTAACACTCTTCGTTTCTTGATTGCCAATACATCTGACTTTAACCCAGCTCAAGACGCAGTAGCTTACGATGAGCTTCGTCCAGTTGATAAGTACATGACGATTCGCTTTAACCAGCTTGTGAAAACAATTCGTGATGCCTATGCAGACTTTGAATTCTTGACAATCTACAAGGCCTTGGTGAACTTTATCAACGTTGATTTGTCAGCCTTCTACCTTGATTTTGCCAAAGATGTTGTTTACATCGAAGGTGCCAAATCATTGGAACGCCGTCAAATGCAGACTGTCTTCTATGACATTCTTGTGAAAATCACCAAACTCTTGACACCAATCCTTCCTCACACTGCGGAAGAAATCTGGTCATACCTTGAGTTTGAAGCAGAAGACTTTGTTCAATTGTCAGAATTGCCAGGAGCAGAGACATTTGCTAATCAAGAAGAAATCTTGGATACATGGGCTGCCTTCATGGACTTCCGTGGACAAGCTCAAAAAGCTTTGGAAGAAGCTCGTAATGCAAAAGTTATCGGTAAATCACTTGAAGCTCACTTGACAGTTTACCCAAATGAAGTGGTGAAAACTCTACTCGAAGCAGTAAACAGCAATGTAGCACAACTTTTGATCGTGTCTGAATTGACTATCGCAGAGGGACCAGCTCCAGAAACTGCTGTTAGCTTCGAAGATGTAGCCTTCACTGTTGAACGCGCTGCAGGTGAAGTATGTGACCGTTGCCGTCGTATCGACCCAACAACAGCAGAACGCAGCTATCACGCAGTCATCTGTGACCACTGTGCAAGCATCGTAGAAGAAAACTTTGCAGAAGCAGTCGCAGAAGGATTTGAAGAGAAATAAGGTTGAAAAGTCCAGGGAAAACTCAAACTGAGAAGAAAAGATAACTAATCTTATAGACTATCAAACGCATTGTATCACGTTTTTGAACACCTGATATGATGCGTTTTTATCATGTTAGAAGTTTATTGTCTTGTTCTTGTTTCAATTAATACTTTTCGAAAATCTCTTCAAACTACGTCAGCGTCGTATTACCGTATGTGTAGGATACTGACTACGTCAGTTCCATCTACAACCTCAAAACAGTGTTTTGAGCAACCTGCGACTAGCTTCCTAGTTTGCTTTTTGATTTTCATTGAGTATAACTTTACATTGTTGTATATTGTTGAATTTCAAAAAGCTCATGATTCATCTGAAAAGTAGATTTCATGAGCTTTTATCTGTTGGCGTTCTAAATGGATTCATCAACCAAATGTTTAAGATTTGATAGGAGATGCTCCAAAGTTAGGACTGTTTTCTGCTGGTGAGCTAGTTGGTAGAGATTTTGAAAGTAGTCTTGAATATCGTTTTCAAAATGTTGAGGTAGATGAGAGCAATTGTTTTTTGCGAACTGGAGCATACGTTTTTCTCCTGGATGGAGCTGCTCATTGAAGGCGAAGAGCAAATCAAAATAAGAGGCGAAAAACTCACTACTGCGGTGATTGATGCTGAGTAAGTCTTGGCGTTTGAGAGCTTTTTTGATTTGTCTTGAAAAAGCTGGCATAGCTTGGTCGAGAAGCAGAAATTGCTTGTTGATGATATTCTTTTTCAGCTCAGCTGGATAAGGAAGATTGTACTTTTTCTGGAGAGCAGCATAGTGACCATCTTGATCGTAGATAATCTTACTGTTGAGAAGATTGTACCACATACAAGTAGTGTAAGAATTCTGGGCTTGGTGCTCTAAAACTACGGCTTGTAAATCTTTGTCAAATTCGTCTAAAGAGCGGTAAATCAGCTCGATTTCGATACCATTATTGAGAACACAATCGTCTTCCAATTCCCAAAATTGATTACCGATTTCCATATAGGAGCAGTGTTTACTGAGGATTTCTTTTCGGATATCTGGCGCGAGAGGAGCACTGAGGTAGACATATACATCATAGTCAGAGTCTTTGTCAAAATCTTGTCCAGCTCGTGATCCTCCTAGAGCTAGAGCTTCTACTTGCTCTAGTTGAGCCAATTCTTTAAAGAGATGTTGTGGCATAATGTTAACCTTCTTTATTTTTTGACATCATTCTAACAGAAAGCAAGGAAACTAGCAAGAGTGAAATGGAAATTTCTTCTCATATATTTGCTGATCTTGTTCAAAGCAATCCAACTGCCAAACAGTCGGTTCCTTTTTGGTTTTGACTAGCTTTTTTGTGAAAAATTGTGTAAAATAGAATAGATAAACGAGGGGAAACCTCGGAAAATTTAAAGGAGAATCCATCTAATGGTAAAATTGGTTTTTGCTCGCCACGGTGAGTCTGAATGGAACAAAGCTAACCTTTTCACTGGTTGGGCTGATGTTGATTTGTCTGAAAAAGGTACACAACAAGCGATTGACGCTGGTAAATTGATCAAAGAAGCTGGTATCGAATTTGACCAAGCTTACACTTCAGTATTGAAACGTGCGATCAAAACAACTAACTTGGCTCTTGAAGCTTCTGACCAATTGTGGGTTCCAGTTGAAAAATCATGGCGCTTGAACGAACGTCACTACGGTGGTTTGACTGGTAAAAACAAAGCTGAAGCTGCTGAACAATTTGGTGATGAGCAAGTTCACATTTGGCGTCGTTCATACGATGTATTGCCTCCAAACATGGACCGTGATGATGAGCACTCAGCTCACACTGACCGTCGTTACGCTTCACTTGACGACTCAGTCATTCCAGATGCTGAAAACTTGAAAGTAACTTTGGAACGTGCCCTTCCATTCTGGGAAGATAAAATCGCTCCAGCTCTTAAAGATGGTAAAAACGTATTCGTAGGAGCTCACGGTAACTCAATCCGTGCCCTTGTAAAACACATCAAAGGTTTGTCAGATGACGAAATCATGGACGTGGAAATCCCTAACTTCCCACCATTGGTATTCGAATTTGACGAAAAATTGAACGTCGTTTCTGAATACTACCTTGGAAAATAAAAAATTGTAAGTCTAGAATTGATTTCTAGGCTTTTTATGTTAGTATGGTAGTATGATAAGGAATAAAAAACAAGATTATGTACTGACCTACAAGCAACCAGCTTCAACTACTTACAAGGGTTGGGAAGAAGAGTCCTTACCGATAGGCAATGGTTCTTTAGGGGCAAAAGTATTTGGACTTATAGGAGCTGAGCGGATTCAATTCAATGAAAAAAGTCTATGGTCTGGAGGTCCACTTCCTGATAGTTCCGATTATCAGGGTGGAAATCTTCAGGACCAGTATAGCTTTTTAGCTGAGATTCGACAGGCTTTGGAAAAGAGAGACTACAATACTGCTAAGGAACTGGCTGAACAGCACCTAGTCGGGCCCCAAACGAGTCAATATGGGGCTTATCTGTCCTTTGGAGATCTTCTCATTGAGTTCAGCCAGCAAGGTAAGACTTTGTCTCAGGTGACGGATTACCAGAGACAGTTGAATATCAGTAAGGCGCTTGCGACGACTTCTTATGCCTATAAAGGGACTATGTTTAAACGAGAAGCCTTTGCCAGTTTTCCAGATGATCTCTTGGTTCAGCGTTTTACTAAGGAAGGGGCGGAAACTCTAGATTTTACTATAGAACTGTCCTTGACCCGTGATGTAGCTTCTGATGGAAAGTATGGGCAGGAAAAATCTGATTACAAGGAATGCAAGTTGGATATTACTGATTCTCATATCTTGATGAAGGGAAGAGTTAAGGACAATGACCTGCAGTTTGCTAGCTGTTTATCTTGGGAAACGGATGGAGACATTAGAGTCTGGTCGGATAAGGTTCAGATATCAGGAGCTAGTTATGCTAATCTCTTCTTGGCGGCTAAGACGGATTTTGCTCAAAATCCTGCTAGCAATTATCGCAAGAAAATAGATTTAGAGCAACAGGTAAAAGACTTGGTGGAGATAGCTAAAGAAAAGGGCTATACCCAATTGAAATCAAGGCATATTCAGGACTACCAAGCCTTATTTCAGCGTGTTCAATTGGATTTGGGAGCTGAGGTTGACGCATCCACTATAGATGATTTGTTAAAAAATTATAAGCCACAAGAAGGGCAGTCTTTGGAGGAGTTGTTCTTCCAGTATGGACGGTATTTATTGATTAGTTCTTCCAGAGATTGTCCAGATGCTCTACCAGCTAACTTGCAAGGGGTCTGGAATGCGGTCGACAATCCTCCTTGGAATTCAGACTATCACCTGAATATCAATCTGCAGATGAATTATTGGCCAGGCTATGTTACTAATCTCCTAGAGACGGCTTTTCCAGTCATCAACTATATCGATGATTTGCGTGTCTATGGTCGTCTAGCGGCTGCAAGGTATGCAGGAATCGTCTCTCAGAAGGGTGAGGAGAATGGTTGGTTGGTTCATACTCAAGCGACTCCTTTTGGTTGGACGGCGCCTGGTTGGGATTACTATTGGGGGTGGTCACCAGCTGCCAATGCGTGGATGATGCAAACGGTTTATGAAGCCTATTCATTTTATAGGGACCAAGACTATCTCAGGGAGAAAATTTATCCCATGTTGAGGGAAACGGTTCGTTTTTGGAATGCCTTTTTACATAAGGATCAGCAGGCGTATCGTTGGGTCTCTTCTCCGTCTTATTCTCCAGAACATGGGCCGATTTCGATTGGCAATACCTATGACCAATCTCTGATTTGGCAATTATTCCATGATTTTATTCAGGCTGCTCAAGAATTGGGGCTGGATGCGGACTTGTTGACGGAAGTCAAAGAAAAATTTGACCTGCTTAATCCTCTACAAATCACTCAATCTGGTCGAATCAGAGAGTGGTATGAGGAGGAAGAACAGTATTTTCAAAATGAGAAGGTGGAGGCTCAACATCGGCATGCTTCTCATCTGGTGGGACTCTATCCAGGCAATCTCTTTAGCTATAAAGGACAAGAGTATCTTGAAGCGGCAAGTGCTAGTCTCAATGATCGTGGAGATGGGGGTACAGGTTGGTCCAAGGCTAATAAGATCAATCTCTGGGCGCGTTTGGGAGATGGCAATCGAGCCCATAAATTATTAGCAGAGCAGTTAAAGACATCCACCTTGCCCAATCTTTGGTGCACCCATCCTCCTTTTCAGATAGATGGTAATTTTGGTGCTACTAGTGGTATGGCGGAAATGTTGCTCCAGTCTCATGCAGCTTATCTGGTGCCTCTAGCCGCCCTACCCGATGCTTGGTCAACAGGTTCTGTTTCAGGTTTAATGGCACGTGGACATTTTGAAGTTAGTATGCGGTGGGAGAATAAAAAACTCTTACAGATGACCATTTTATCAAGAAGTGGAGGAGATTTGCGAGTCTCTTATCCAGGTATTGAAAAAAGTGTGATTGAAGTGAATCAAGAAAAAGCAAAAGTGAAATGCATAGAGAAAGATTGTATTTCAGTGGCGACAGCAGAAGGCGATCTGGTTCAATTTTATTTTTAAGAAGATAATAGAAGGCAGTGATTTGAGACTGCCTTTTTTGAAAGATTTGAGAATGTAAGCAGTTTCCAACTATTTGAAAAAGCGTTATAATGGTAGTAGGAAGTAATTTGTTTGAGAGAGGGTGGGTCTGATGGCTTATATTGAGATGAAACACTGTTACAAGCGTTATCAGGTTGGGGACACGGAGATTGTGGCCAATCGCGATGTGAATTTTGAGATTGAAAAGGGTGAATTGGTGATTATTCTAGGTGCGTCTGGTGCAGGCAAGTCAACGGTTCTTAACCTTCTTGGGGGAATGGATACCAATGATGAAGGGGAGATTTGGATTGATGGTGCCAATATTGCAGACTACAATTCTCACCAGAGAACCAATTATCGTAGAAATGATGTCGGTTTTGTTTTTCAGTTTTATAATCTAGTTTCCAATCTAACCGCTAAGGAAAATGTGGAGTTGGCTTCAGAAATCGTGACAGATGCCTTGAATCCTGAACAGGTCTTGACAGATGTAGGTCTGGCTCATCGTCTCAATAACTTTCCAGCCCAGCTTTCTGGAGGGGAGCAACAGCGAGTCTCCATTGCACGCGCAGTAGCCAAAAATCCTAAAATCCTTCTTTGTGATGAACCGACTGGAGCCTTGGATTATCAGACGGGTAAGCAGGTTTTGAAAATTCTCCAAGATATGTCTCGTCAAAAGGGAGCGACGGTGATCATCGTGACTCATAATGGAGCTTTGGCGCCCATTGCTGATCGCGTAATTCATATGCACGATGCCAGTGTCAAGGATGTGGTGATCAACCAGCATCCTCAGGATATCGACAGTTTGGAGTACTAGCATGATCAAGCGAAAGACTTATTGGAAGGACTTAATTCAGTCCTTCACAGGCTTCAAGGGACGTTTTTTATCTATCTTGACTTTGATGATGTTGGGGTCTCTGGCCCTAGTAGGTCTCAAAGTGACTAGCCCTAATATGGAGGCGACCGCTAATGCTTATTTAAGAACTGCTAAAACCTTGGATTTGGCAGTCATGTCTAACTATGGTTTGGATCAAGCAGATCAAGAAGAACTAGAACAGACAGAGGGCGCAGAGGTTGAGTTTGGCTATTTGACAGATGTGACTATGGAAAATGGGCAGGATGCCATTCGTCTGTACTCCAAACCAGAGCAAATTTCAACCTTTCAGCTAAGAGAGGGACGACTTCCTCAGTCAGACAAGGAAATCGCTTTGACCACTCATTTACAAGGACAATATCGTGTGGGCCAGGAGATTAGCTTTGAAGAAAAAGAAGGCAGTCATTCCTCTTTAAAAGACCATACTTATACCATTACTGGTTTTGTGGATTCGGCTGAAATCCTCTCGCAGAGAGATATGGGCTACGCAGGAAGTGGAAGCGGGACCCTGACAGCCTATGGGGTCATTTTACCTGATCAGTTTGATCAGAAAGTCTACAATATAGCACGTTTAAAATACCAAGATTTAGCAGGCTTAAATGCCTTTTCAGCAGCTTATGAAGAAAAATCCAAGCAACATAAGGAAAATCTAGAACAAGCTTTGTCAGATAATGGTAAGTCACGTCTGCAACTCTTGAAAAAAGAAGGACAAGAGTCTCTAGACAAGGGCCAAGAGACCCTTGACAAGGCTGAGACTAATTTGCAGGAAGGCAAGCGTCGTTTAGCAACTGCTCAAGCTCGTTTACAGGCTCAGGAAAGTCAACTAGCCTTGCTTCCTCAAACCCAGAGAGAGAAGGCTAGTTCTCAACTTACCCAAGCCAAGCAGGAATTGAGCAAGGAAGAGGATAGACTAAAGCAGGCTGAAGAAAATCTAGCCCAAGAAAAGGCAAAATTAGAAAAACATCAGCAAGTCTTGGATGATTTAGCTGAGCCCAAGTATCAAGTATATAATCGGCAAACCATACCAGGTGGTCAAGGCTATCTCATGTATAGCAATGCTTCATCTAGTATTCGGGCAGTGGGCAATATCTTTCCTGTAGTGCTTTATGCCGTAGCAGCTATGGTGACCTTTACAACCATGACTCGCTTTGTGGATGAAGAGCGAACACATGCAGGGATTTTTAAGGCCTTGGGCTATCGTAGCAAGGATATTATTGCTAAATTTCTCCTCTATGGTCTAGTAGCTGGGACTGTCGGAACGGCTCTAGGTAGTATACTTGGACATTATTTACTAGCTAGTGTGATTTCAAGCGTTATTACAAAAGGCATGGTGGTGGGAGAGACCCAGATTCACTTCTATTGGACCTATAGCTTACTGGCTCTTGTCTTGAGTTGGTTGGCGAGTGTGTTACCAGCCTACTTGGTAGCTCGTAGGGAACTTCATGATGAAGCAGCTCAGCTTTTACTGCCTAAACCTCCTGTTAAAGGAGCTAAAATCTTACTGGAGCGCATCGGTTTTATTTGGCGTCGTCTCAGTTTTACCCATAAGGTAACAGCTCGCAATATCTTCCGTTATAAGCAGCGGATGTTGATGACGATCTTTGGTGTGGCAGGTTCAGTCGCTCTGCTCTTTGCAGGTTTGGGAATCCAATCCTCTGTAGCAGGAGTTCCGTCTAGACAGTTTCAACAAATCCAACAGTATCAAATGATTGTCTCTGAAAATCCTAGTGCGACCAATCAGGACAAGGCAAATCTAGAAGAAGTGTTGAAAGAACAGGACATCAAAGCCTATCAGAAAATCTATTCTAAAACGCTAGATAAGGATTTCAAAGGTAAGGCTGGTCTTCAGACAATTACCCTTATGATGATAGATAAGGAAGATTTTACACCCTTTATCCATCTGCAGCATCATCAGCAAGAGCTGACATTAAAAAATGGCGTTGTTATTACAGCTAAACTAGCCCAGCTGGCAGGTGTCAAGGTTGGACAGACTCTAGAAATTGAAGGTAAGGAACTAAAGGTCGCTGCCATTGCTGAGAACTACGTTGGTCACTTTATTTATATGAGTCAGGCTAGCTATGAGCAAATTTACGGACAGCTACCCCAAGCCAACACTTATCTGATCTCGTTAAGGGATACCAGTGCTACTAGTATCGAAAGACAGGCCGGCTTACTTATGAATCAATCTGCGGTGTCCAGTGTTGTCCAGAATGCTTCAGCTATTCGGCTCTTTGACTCCGTCGCTAGCTCACTCAATCAGACCATGACCATCTTGGTTATCGTATCGGTTCTGTTGGCTATTGTTATTCTTTACAATCTAACCAATATCAACGTAGCTGAGAGAATCCGTGAACTCTCCACTATAAAGGTTCTCGGTTTTCACAATAATGAAGTCACCCTTTACATTTACCGTGAGACGATTGTGCTGTCCCTTGTGGGAATCGTACTTGGTCTAGTATCTGGTTTCTATTTACACCAATTTTTGATTCAAATGATTTCGCCTGCGACTATTCTCTTTTATCCGCAGGTAGTTTGGGAAGTCTATGTAATCCCAGTGGCAGCAGTAAGCATCATTTTGACCTTGCTTGGTTTCTTTGTCAATTATCATCTGAGAAAGGTTGATATGCTTGAAGCCTTGAAATCTGTAGAGTAATTTAGTTGTTTTTATCAGATCGAACTTGAATTTACTCGTAAATCATGACCACCCGCATAGCGAGTGGTTTTTTTGTCTCGCACCTAGCGGAGCGAGACGGACTAATAGTCACATAATTATAAGGCTGATAGTATTAATTTCACTATCAGCCTTACAGGTTATTTAACGTTTCAGAAAAACTATAATGTCAAGATTAACTAAACAGTATCTAATTCCTTCAAATAATTTTCTATCTTCATCAACATTAAAGGATTGTTATAAATCTTACATAACTCTCTTGCTTCTATATAATAATTTTTGACTTGTTCTTTGTCTAGAAATTTGGCTCCAGCATTTCCTACAAGAATAAGTAGAGGAGCCAGTTGGTAGCTTGTCTGTCTTTGTTTACAGAGTTCAATCGTCTCAAGAGCTTCTTGGATAGCTTCGTTATATTTTTCCTTTGACACTAGGTAGTGAGCGTAGTTGTAACGAACTCTGATGTAGCCAAATAAAAACTCTTGATGCTCAAAATTTTTTGTCTGATATAACTCCATTAAATGAGAGTAGTTTGCCTCATATTCTTGTTCACGACCCACTAAGGAATAGAAATTAGATAGAGTATTCAACGCCTTTAAATAAATCAGAGTATTTGAGGAGACTTTTAATAATATATTTTCCAATGAAGAAATAGCCTCACACTTACTGTCATATTGATAGAAGTCAATAATAGCTTTAATCCATTCAAGGTAAGTTCGGTCTTCTAGTGTTAGAAAAGTACTTCGTTCAATCTCTATTCTATAAATATATTCCAAATCGTCATAATTTCTATCATCTAATAGGCGAGCAGATAATTGCTTGAAATTAGAGAGGTTAGATTTAATTTCAATTTGTTCATTAAAAAAATAATCTAATGGCACTTCAAGTCGTTGTGAGAGTTTGAACAAAAGGTCTGCGGAGGGAATGAAATGCCCTCTCTCAATTTTACTAATCTGGCTTTGTTCACAAATTCCTTCTGCAAGAGTTTGTTGGGAGAGTCTCAACTCTTTTCTTTTCAATCTGAATTTCTCTGCGAGTGTATTCATTAAAGATAATAAACCTTCCTATTTGCTTAATTTCATTATAAAATTTTTAGTTCGAAATAGCAAGTTAAAGAAATAAACAATTCTCTATGGTAATAATAAGAAAAAAAAGTTCAAAATGCAATAAAAATACTCGACTGAATAATATATATATGTTAAAATAAAAACAAGGAAACAGAAAGGGGTTTCATTGCATGAGAAAAAACGTGGAATTAAAAAATTAGTTACATTTGCATTACTAGGTGTTTTTATGTTTAGTAATACAATTCCTTACCAATAGTTTATTCAGAAGAATAAACTATTGGAGATTCGAGTCCAATCACAAAAGAAGTCCAATGGTCTTGATGTTGGGAAGGCTGATTGATTTCGTATTACTTTAAAATTCAACTATTTAGAGAAAGGTATTCTGATGAGAGCTTGTAACAATACCAGATAGATATAAGAATGGAGATGTTTGATAAAATGCTTTCATAGCTAACCAACTGTTGAAAATTATGAGTTACAAGATCTAAAGTATTTAAGATTGGTTTATAAAATTAGGTCTCTGTCTGTAGAAAGGAACGTGCAGTTAGAAAGGAGGAAAAAATAGGATACTATAATTTAGACTGAGATTTCTAATTAAAATATGTAGTTGCATTTCGCTCATTTTCATAATATTTCATTCAGAGGAGTAATAATATGTTAAAAATTAGATTTGATGCGGGATGGTAAAGAATAATTGAAGAAGATTCTTTTATCAATAGTTTA
>CAUQZY010000008.1:0-36737 GCA_963522395.1 uncultured Streptococcus sp. | reverse complement strand
CAACGCTTACCAAAGATATGTATGACCATGTCGAAGCCATCAAAGAATATGGTGGTTATAGAAGCATATCAGAAGTGGTCAATAAAGCACTTGAAAAGTTAGTAAATGAACATGCCTACAATGAAATATATAAATATTATTTGCAAAAAGTAAGAGATGGAAGAGAGGCAACAGATTGAAACGATTCATAGCAATCTGGATATTATTATCAGCTGGATTGAATATCTGGCAGAGCATCCACATTAAAAAATTAGAAGAAAAGCGCCCGATGGTTATCTACAAGGCGGATAACGCAGGCGCTGAGATATTCGGTAAGGTCGTCGAGAAAGGACGACATGGCAAGTTATACACAGTGACTATCAGAGATTATGGGATTTTCGTAGTTACGAAAGAGCAGTTTGAGAAGATTAGAGTAGGGGATGAGGTGATGTTGTGAAATTATTTCTTCACGAAGATTGTATGGACGTCATGAAAAGATATCCTGACAACTATTTTGATTTAGCTATTGTAGATCCTCCTTATTTTTCTGGTCCAGAAAAAAGGAAATTTTACGGACGGAAAATCAGTCCAATAGGTGTAAGCAGACTCTATGGCAAAACATCGGAGTGGAAAATTCCAAATAGAGATTATTTTGATGAGTTATTTAGAGTTTCAAAAAATCAAATCATTTGGGGCGTGAACTACTTCGACTATTCTTTTGGACCTGGCCGTATCATTTGGGACAAAGTTAATGGCAAGTCAAGTTTCTCAGATTGTGAGATAGCATACTGCAGTTTACATGACAGCATACGTTTATTTCGATATATGTGGAATGGTATGATGCAAGGGAAGTCGATATCTGAAGGTCATATACAACAAGGGAATAAGGCCTTAAATGAGGTTAGAATCCATCCGACACAAAAACCGATAAGTCTTTATCTTTGGCTACTTCAAACTTACGCAAAAGAAGGAGACAAGATTCTTGATACTCATGTTGGTTCAGCAAGTAGTTTAATTGCTTGTCAAGAATTAGGTTTTGAATATGTCGGTTGCGAGCTTGACAAAGACATTTTCAATCTTGCTCAACAGAGACTTGATGTTTACGAGAAGAAAATAAAATTATTTTAGGAGTTACTATGAACACGCTAGAAAAAGTAAAACAATGGTTTATAGACCGTGATTTAGAAAACGGTGGACGACTAGACAAACAGTCTTTGAAACTAAGTGAAGAGTTCGGAGAGTTATGCGCAGGCTATCTCAAGAAGAATGAGCAACTGACCAAGGACAGCATCGGAGATTGTGCAGTCGTGATTGTCGGGTTGGCCTTGCTGAGCAAAGTGGATGTGGATAGTATTTTTGAAGAGTCGAAGAATGTTATAAAGAACGATATTATGACATCATTCGCGTACGCAAATACATGTATTAGCAACATTCAAACAGAACAACATCTGAAACTTATGACCTTACGTATAAAATCATTGACTCTATTGATTGGTCATCTAAAATCAATCAGTAAATCGCTAGGTTATAGCTTCGATGAATGTTTTGAACTGGCATACCAAGAAATCAAAGACCGAAAAGGTCGTTGGATTGATGGTACGTTTGTCAAAGAGGAGGATTTGGGATGATACCAAGATACAGAGCATGGGATAGTTGGCGAAAGAGAATGTCTGTGGTTGATAGGATTTATATAGACACTGAAGGAGTTCGCTTATATGATGACTTTGGAGAGTATTGGAGAAATTTTAGAGATATCGAACTCATGCAATCAACAGGACTCAGAGATAAGAACGGTAAGGAAATCTTTGAGGGGGATATCCTTGATTACAAAGGCAGAAAAGCGCTTGTAAGATGGCATGGATCTTATGCAAGTTTTATTTACAGATTTGTAGATGAGTTACAAAATCGAAACACAGAATGGAAACCTCTTTATTTAGCTTACATGAAATGTGAAATCATCGGCAACATCTACGAGAACCCAGAGCTTTTGGAGGCTATCAAATGGACCCAGAAATAATTGATAATATAAACAAACCAAACCACTACATCGGGACTTATGGTCTCGAAGTGAAGGATGTTACGAGAAATTTCATCAAAGGTAAGTCAGAAATGGAAGCGCATCGCTGGTGCAGTGCGGTAGAGTATTTACTTCGCTACAAAGAGAAAAACGGTCTTGAAGACCTGAAGAAAGCCAGAAAGAACCTTGACTGGCTAATCGAGGAGATGGAACATGAAAATTAAAACATTAATGGGAACAATCATCAATGTTGATAGCGTGAAGAATAGCATCACAATTGAAGGAGTTGAGTTTGGATCAGATTGTCGTGCGCTGACCTCTAAACACACAGACGGGACAGGGACAATAACTCTGATATTTGAAGGGAAAATTATTTGAAATACGCAAGGAGATTTGCAAGATGAAGCTAAGATTGAAAGAACTTAGAGAGGACCTATGTATCTCTGTCAAAGATATGGCTAGAGATACAGGTGTTTCACAAAATACAATCCATTTGTATGAGCGAGGTGGATATCCATCGATTAAGCAAATTGAAATGATTGCTAAAACCTATGATGTAAACCCTGCGTGGCTTGTTGGGTGGATAGATGATGAAATGATGCCTGGAGTACAGGTCGTTGAAAAGTGGTCTATAAAGAAAGTCCAACAGCAAGATTGCCAGATTATTTTAACAATAATAACGATGGCAAGCTTATCAAGTGGAAGCAATCACGAAGATTTTGACGGAAGAATTACTCGAGATAGAAACGAGGTGAGCAATGCCCTTCTTTCCTGATATAAATGAAGCCAAAACAAAAGAAAATGCCAAGAAAATTTTAAAAGGATATCCTCGATGGCGTCGTGTGGCCAATGACACTGAAGGTCAGAGAGTAACGACAACCTACTCATTCATGCCTAGAAACCCGTCAAGTGGAAGAAATAGTCAAGTTGAGAAGTTAGCTATACGGAAAGTTGATGCAGAACTTGAGCTGGATGCAATTGAACAAGCAGTTAGTAACTTACACGATCCTCTATATCGTAGGATACTTTTTGAAAAGTATCTTCAATGGGATTGCAAGAAAGATGAAGTAATTTCTAGGGATTTAGCAATTTCAGAAAGTTCATACTATGATATTTTGGAGAAAGCTTTGATGGCATTTGCAGAGTTATACCGCAATGGTGAACAGGTTGAGATTTTGGAGTAAATTCGGAGTTTTTTTGGAGTAAATTCGGAGTAAGTTCGGAGTGGATATATGATTTTATGTGCTAAAATTATATTATGAAATAATTGTAAAGGCAGGCACACCCTGTCTTTTTCTTTGAGTTTGGAGGTGATATCGTGAAAAAAGTAGAACCTATTCGTGAACTTGATGACATTGAACGGATGAAAGACTTTTTAAAATCAAAGAGTGAGCGAAACTATGTCCTAATCATGTGCGGTCTGTATTCTGGAATGCGCATCAGCGATATTATACCTCTCCAAGTGAAACAAGTGACAGGCGATAGAATCGAGGTTACTGAAAAGAAAACTGGTAAGGTCAAGCGATTTGCTATCAACCCTGAATTAAGAAAAGCTTTAAGTCACTACATTAAAACAAATGACCTTAAAGGTTATGATTACCTATTTCCAAGTAAGAAAAAAGTTAGGACAGACGGAGTAAGAATTGTTCATATTGGAAGAGTTGCAGCTTATCAAATATTAAAGCAAGCAGCTGAACATGTTGGCCTTAAAAACATTGGGACTCACTCAATGAGAAAATCATTTGGTTATCATCATTACAGAAAAAATCAAAATGTAGCGATCTTGATGGAATTATTTAATCATTCATCTCCAGATATCACACTTGATTATATAGGTATTAAGCAGGATGAATTGGATGATTCAATGATGAATTTTAGCTATTAAAAACCTATTTATTTAACACATTGAGAAAATGTAAATTAGTTTTTAATAAAATAGATGTAAACACATGATACACTTGGTTTTTAAGAATGTTAGTTTTATTTAACAGAATATAAGATATGTTAAATATAAGAGGGGGTGGGTGCACTAAAAACACCCCTGCTTTGAAAGGTACCGAGGGGTACATTTGAGAATACCAACCCCCTCCCTTAAAAAGAAAGGACCCCCTCCCTAGATGAATACCAACCCCCTCCCTTAAAAAGAAAGGACCCCCTCCCTAGATGAATACCAACCCCCTCCGAGCAGACCGTAGTGGTCCCCATAGAGTAGCCTTTGAGAAGAACAAGAAGATTATCTTAAAGACAAGAAACACTTGTGGGATATGTGGCCAGCCTGTAGACAAAGACCTGAGATATCCTCATCCATTAAGTCCAGTCATTGACCACATCGTTCCAGTAAATAAGAACGGACATCCATCTGACATAGCTAATTTGCAGTTGGCGCATTGGCAATGCAATAGGCAGAAGTCTGACAAGCTATATGCCGATGAGAAGACAAACGGAACTAAAATAATTGGCAATAGGAATTTGCCACAGAGTACAGATTGGTTTAAGTACAAGGGTTAAAAAAACAAAACGTGATTAAAAAAAAGACGAGCGGTCCTGCCAAGGTGGGGGGATGCCCCCCTCCCCCTCGGTGCTTCAGGGCTTCACACCGTCACTGTACATTTTTTCTCGCGGGAAATGAAAGGTAGTTGTATAAAATGACATTGAAAGGTATGGGCTATCTCAGGAAGAAGTTAGCTAATTACAAAATGGGTGTAGATACTAGATACAATCAGTATGCTATGCAACACAATGAAATAGATGTTGGTATTACGATACCACCTCAAATCAGGCAACAATATCGAGCGGTCTTAGGTTGGGCTGCTAAGGGTGTTGACAGTCTTGCAGACCGTTTGGTCTTTCGTGAGTTTGCTAATGATGTTTTTGGGGCTAATGAAATCTTTGCTCAGAACAATCCAGATGTATTCTTTGATAGCGCGATCCTTTCAGCTTTGATTGGGTCGTGTTGTTTTGTCTACATCTCGAAAGGGGACGATGATGACGCTCCTAGGTTGCAGGTTATTGAGGCGAGTAATGCAACTGGTGTTCTGGATCCTATCACTGGCTTGCTGACTGAGGGATATGCAGTACTGAAGCGAGACGACAATGGTTATGCCGTGCTTGAGGCTTATTTCACTGGTGATGTGACTTGGTTCTATCCGAAAGATGGTAAACCGTTTGCAATCGGAAATCCAACGAGTGTTCCTTTGCTGGTGCCAGTCATTCATAGACCTGATGCGGTTCGTCCGTTTGGTCGGTCACGAATTACTCGGGCTGGGATGTACTATCAGAGATATGCTAAACGAACGCTTGAACGGTCAGATGTGACTGCTGAGTTCTATTCATTCCCTCAGAAGTATGTGTTGGGATTGAGTCAAGATGCCGAGGCGATTGATACTTGGAAAGCGACTGTGTCCAGCTTGCTGACGTTTACGAAAGATGATGAGGGGGACAAGCCGAATGTGGGACAATTCACCACATCCAGCATGTCGCCTTTTACTGAGCAGTTACGGACTGCAGCTGCTGGATTTGCTGGAGAAATGGGTTTGACCTTGGATGACCTTGGGTTTGTTTCAGATAATCCGTCATCTGTTGAAGCTATCAAGGCTAGTCATGAGAACTTGCGGTTAGCTGGTCGGAAGGCTCAGCGCTCTCTGGGCTCTGGTTTGCTGAATGTGGCTTATGTCGCTACTTGTTTACGAGACGAGTTTCCGTATTTGAGGAAACAGTTCAATAAAACGGTCGTGAAGTGGGAGCCTTTGTTTGAAGCGGACGCTAACATGCTGACCTTGATTGGTGATGGTGTTATTAAGCTGAATCAAGCGGTGCCTGGTTATATGGATGCTGAAACCATCCGTGACTTGACTGGAATCAAAGGGTCAGACAAGCCTGCTCCAGTAGTGAAGGAGGGTACAGATGGTGGAGGATATCGTTCCGAGCCTGCTCAAGAAAATCAAGTCTGAGTTTGAAGGTGCTAGGCTAGACAGTGAGGTCTTGAAAGACTTGCTGTCTAAACTACATCATAGCAAGGCAAGTTATTTGGACGCTAATCAATATGCTATTGAAATTGGGGAGATACTTTCTAAGGCTCTGGGAGTCTCTCTGACGAACGAAACGCTACCAGACGGTAAAATGTATTACAATATCGCTCAACGTGTGCTGACGGACGTTCTGGGGCGAAATTATGAGCTTGTGAGTGATTATACTGAGCAAGTTCAGAAGAATTTGAACTCTGAGGCTAAAATTGGGTTAACTGCTCAGGTTCCTGAACTCAATCAAGACCGAATTGATGGTCTGGTCAATCGTTTTTCGTCTGAAGATAATTTTGAAGATGTCAGCTGGTTACTTGGTGAACCTATTGTGAACTTCACCCAGTCCATTATTGATGATAGCATCCAGAAAAATGCGGAATTTCATCATAAATCTGGCTTGCAACCAGAGATTGTAAGAAAATCTGCTTATCACTGCTGTGAATGGTGTCAGGAAGTTCAAGGTACTTATAAATATCCAAGAGTTCCAAAGGATATTTATCGAAGACACCAACGTTGTAGATGCACTGTTGATTATGATCCTAAAAGTGGGAAGGTCCAAAATGTTTGGAGTAAGGCATGGAGTAAAAGTGACAAAAGTGATAAAATAGAAACAAGAAAGAGTATAGGGATACAATCTGAAATTAGCCAGGTTAGAAAACTTGCTCTTCAAATAGGGATAACTTCAAATCCTATCAAGAAAAGTTCTAAAAAATTAACCGAAGAAGAAATTATTCAAGCGATTAGTGGTGGAGATAAGACAAAAGGTTCTTGTTCATCAGCCGCATTCGCTTATATAGGGAATAAAGGTGGATATACTGTTCTAGATTTTAGAGGTGGAGAGAGTTGCGATTTCTTTTCTAGGAATAGCAGAATCAATATGATTGGAAACCTACCAGGTGTTAAGATGCATGTCGCAAAAAACACAAATGATTTCAAAGCTACAAAGGAATTGTTGGAAAATGTAGAAAACGGTAATGAATACTACTTGGCAACAGGTAGGCATGCTGCAATCATTAGGAAGAATGATAATCTAGTTGAATATTTGGAGCTTCAATCAAAAATTGTAAATGGGTTTAAACCATTTGATGACACTGTTTTGAAAAAAAGATTTAAGGCTCAAAAATCTCATGCTGTAAGGGGACGTAAATATGATGTAGATAGCTATCTTATTGATGTGAATTCATTAAAAGATAATCCTGAATTTCATAACATATTGAGTTTCCTTAACACAGCTGAATCTAAACAAATGAAAGGTATCGAAGGACATGAAAAGTGATTCAGAAGAAGTGAATTGGTCAGAGTATTGTTACAAGGAAAACGATGATGATAAAATCTGGTGGGTTGATACTTCATGGTATGCCAAAGGATTGATGCTTATCACATTTGATAAAAAGAAGTTCTATAACCTTTTTGAAGATTATCCTCAAAACATGACTTCTGAGGAGATTGAAATCTTTGATAAAGAAAATCCATTTTGGAAAGATTACTTTTCAGATAGAAAATAATATGTTAGAGCACTCGTAAGGGTACTTTTATTATGTTTAGAAAGGAGTAACAATGGGAAACACGATTGATTTTTCAGAGAAAAAGTCTAGTCTGGAGCGTGGTGCTTCTGTGAAAGAAATTTTGGAGGAAAATCTTGAGGCTAGTCATGACTATACTTCGGTGTTGGTAGTTTCTTTGGATAAAGATGGTGAGATAAATCTTGGCTATAGCTGGGATAGTAGTTTGCAGGCATTGGGAATGCTGGAGGTTGCTAAAAACTATATTTTGAACGTGATCAATTAAATCATCCCAGCGATAGGGTTATCATGCGGTACGATTGAAAGGAGCAGTGGATGGCTAGAAAGAAACTTGGCAATCAGAATCCTACTCAATCGGTAATTTTAAAATACGTCAAGAAAAATTCTAAGGCGAAAGAAGCGATTGAACTTTATGAAAGAACTGGGTTATCTTGTTACTCTTGGCAGAGAAACCTATTGACCCCATTGATGGCCGTTGACAAAGATAGCCTATGGGTTCATCAGAAGTTTGGCTACTCTATTCCACGTCGTAATGGGAAGACTGAAATTGTTTATATCTTTGAAATCTGGGGTCTACATAACGGGATGAACATTCTGCATACGGCTCATAGAATCTCAACCTCTCATTCCTCATTTGAAAAGATCAAGAAATACCTTGAAAAAATGGGGTACATTGAGGGAGAACATTTCAGTTCAATTCGTGCTAAGGGACAGGAGAGAATTGAGCTTTTCGATGGCGGTGGGGTCATTCAATTTCGTACCAGAACATCGAATGGTGGTCTTGGTGAAGGGTTTGACTTGCTGATAATTGATGAGGCTCAAGAATACACTACTGAGCAAGAATCTGCTTTGAAATACACGGTTACGGATAGTGACAATCCTATCACTATTATGTGTGGGACACCTCCTACACCCGTTTCAAACGGAACGGTATTTACCAACTACCGCAAGACTTGCCTATTTGGTAAAGGAAAATACTCAGGATGGGCAGAATGGTCAGTTTCTGAGGAAAAAGAAATCGATGATGTCGATGCCTGGTATAACTCCAATCCTTCAATGGGCTACCATTTGAATGAGCGGAAGATAGAAGCCGAGCTTGGTGATGATAAGCTAGACCATAATGTTCAGCGTTTAGGTTACTGGCCAGAATACAACCAGAAATCTGCTATTTCGGAAACGGAATGGAATGAGTTGTGCGTGGACTCTATGCCTGATTTATCAGGTAAGTTGTTTGTCGGAGTCAAATATGGTCAAGATGGCGCAAACGTGGCGTTGAGTATTGCTGTTCGTACGGTAGATGAGCGGATTTTTGTTGAGACGATTGACTGTCAGTCAGTCCGTAACGGAAATGACTGGATCTTGGATTTTGTCAAGCGTGCCGATGTGGCTACTATCGTAGTCGATGGAGCAAGTGGGCAGAAAATCCTTGATGAAGAGTTGAAGAAGGAACGCATGAAGAGCGTGATATTGCCTACGGTTAAGGAAATCATCGTGGCTAACTCTATGTGGGAACAAGGGATTTATCAAAAGACCTTGTGCCATGCTGGTCAACCGTCTTTAAAGAAAATCACAACCAACTGCGAGAAACGGAATATCGGTTCAAACGGTGGGTTTGGCTATCGCTCGCATTTTGCGGATATGGATATTTCTTTGATGGATAGCGCCTTGCTTGCGCATTGGGCTTGTTTGACAACCAAGCCTAAGAAAAAGCAAAAAATCAGTTATTAAGAGGAGCAGTTGAGAGACTGCTTTTTTTGATGCCTAAAAAATTACCGAACTGCCGGGGAAGCAGGAGAAAGGAGACATGAAGATGTCTGAATTTAAAACGATTGAAACACAGGAAGAGCTAGATAACATCGTGAAGGAACGTATCAGACGTGAGCGTGAAAAATTCGGTGATTATGATGATCTTAAAAAACGTGTTTCAGAACTGGAATCTGAAAACAGTGCTTTGAAATCTACTGTTGAAGATGATAAGCAAACCAGAGCAGGATTAGACGCTCAAATTACTGAATTGCAGGGGCAAGTGAGCAATTATGAAACTGCTAGCTTGCGAACTCGTATCGCTTTACAAAATGGCTTGCCTTATGACTTGGCTGACCGTCTTCAAGGTGCTGACGAAGAGGCATTGAGGGCTGACGCTGAGCGTCTAGCTGGCTTTATGCGACCAGCTACACCTCAAGCACCGCTAAGAGATACGGAGCCCCCTATCGGTGATGACAAAACTATGCAAATGAAGCAAATGCTTCGTGAATTACAACCAAAAGGAGAATAGAAATTATGGCAGATAATGCAATGAAAACTGGAACACTTTTTAAACCAGAAGTAGTAAAAGAATTGATTAGCAAGGTGCAGGGTAAATCTGTACTAGCTAAATTGTCAGCACAAACCCCAATTCCGTTCAATGGAGTGGAGCAATTCATCTTCAATCTTGAAGGAAATGCGCAAATCGTTGGTGAGGGTGAGCAAAAACAAGCTGGTAAAGCTAAAATCACTTCAAAAGTAATTAAACCGCTTAAATTCGTTTATCAAGCTCGTATCACAGATGAGTTCAAATATGCTTCAGAAGAAAAACAAATGAACTTCTTGTCAGCCTATATGGATGGATTTGCTAAGAAGATTGCGGAAGCCTTTGACCTTGCTGCTCTTCATGGTTTGGAGCCAAAATCCATGACAGATGCAACTTTCCGCGCAACCAACTCATTTGATGGTGTGATTAGTGGAAGTGTCGTGACGTATGATGAAACTAAAATCGATGAAAATATTGAAGACGCAGTACAACAGGTTATTGCCCGTGGTTGCGAGGTAACAGGTATTGCCTTATCGCCAACAGCAGGTCACGCATTAGGTAAACTAAAAGACGCTGATAAACGTGCGGTTTATCCTGAGTTCCGCTTTGGCCAAAATCCTGATTCATTCTACGGCATGAAGTCAGATATCAACAAGAACCTTACTGTCACTGGTGGTACTGCTGAAACAGACCACGCAATTGTAGGGGATTTCCAAAACCGCTTCAAATGGGGTTATGCTGAAAACATCCCGATGGAAATCATTGAATTCGGTGATCCTGATGGTGCTGGTCGGGACCTTAAAGCCTACAATGAAATCTGCTTACGTGCAGAAGCCTTTATCGGTTGGGGTATCCTTGATGAAGATGCCTTCGCTCGTGTGAAAGCGTAAGTTTTATGGCTTTATACCGTGATACGAAAACGGGCGTGATTATCTCCGCTGAGAGTGTTCTTGGCGGAGATTGGGTGCCTGTGGAAGATACGGCACCAAGCGGAGGAGATATGACCGTAGCGGAATTGAAGTCTAGTTTGGATGAATTGGGCATTGATTACGATAAAAGTCTGAAAAAATCCGATTTGGTAGCCTTGTACGAGGAAAACAAGGGTTAAGCTATGGGAAATTTTGCAAAGATTGAAGACCTGGAATTGTTGTGGCGCTCGTTGAAATTTGATGAGCGTGCAAGGGCTGAGGCTTTGTTGGAAGTTGTATCTAATTCTTTGCGAGTGGAAGCTGAAAAAGTCGGTAAAGACCTTGACGACATGGTAGCTGAGAGCGTGTCATTCGCTAGTGTTGCCAAGTCTGTGACGGTCGATATCGTGGCACGAACCTTAATGACCTCAACAGACCATGAACCGATGACTCAAGTTTCTGAAAGTGCCTTGGGTTATTCGTTTAGTGGTTCTTACCTTGTTCCTGGAGGTGGTCTCTTTATTAAAGACACCGAACTCAAAAGGCTTGGTTTGAAGAAAAAACAACGATATGGAGCGATTGAAATTTATGACCTACCTAAAAGGAATCCCTGTCATTTTAGTGGACAAGGTGGAAATTGGTAATGACGATTTCGGTCATCCAATCCATCGTGATGTTGAGATTGAGGTTCAAAATGTATTGGTTGCCCCAACTTCATCAGAGGACGTCATCAATCAAATGAACTTGACTGGGAAGAAGGCGGTCTATACACTTGGTATTCCTAAAGGGGACACTAACAAGTGGGAAAACCGTGAGGTTAAGTTTTTTGGTCGTAAATGGCGGACGATTGGCATCCCTCAAGAGGGGATTGAGTCAATGATTCCATTATCTTGGAATAGAAAGGTTATGGTTGAAGTTTATGAGTGATATGAAATTTCAATTGAACTCGGCTGGCGTGTCTGCCTTGCTTCGTTCTTCCGAAATGCAAGGCATTTTGAGGGAGAAAGGGCAAGGGATTGTAAGTAGAGCTGGCGAGGGGTTTGAATTGACCGTATCACCAGGTCAGAAGCGTGCCAATGCGAAGATTAGTACAACTGACATCAAGAGCATGGCCAGAAATAAAAAACATAATATTTTACTGAAGGCTATAAGATGATCGAATTAGTTATAAAGAAATTTTTGGACGGACAGTTAGATGTTCCGTCTTTTTTTGAGCATAAACCGAAAATGCCTGAAAGTTATGTCATTTTAGAAAAGACTGGAAGCGGTGGAAGCGACTACGTTCATTCCGCCACATTCGCTTTTCAAAGTTATGCACCATCACTCGAAAAGGCTGCTGAGCTGAATGAGAAAGTCAAGAAAGTAGTTGAGGATCTTATCACAGTCAACGAAGTCAGCGGTGTGCATCACAATAGTGACTACAACTTTACAGACACAGAAACGAAGCAATATCGCTATCAAGCGGTATATGACATCAATTATTTTTAAAAAGGAGGTGTAGTTTTGGCGCCAGAATTAGAAGCGACAGAAGTAAGAACACCAAATGCAGAATCAACAGGAGGAAAGAATATGACGACTGCATCAGCATCAAATGTAACGGCTGCAAAGCCTAAAATTGGAGGAGCAGTATCTACTGCACCAGCTGGAACAAATCTACCACTAAATGCCAAAACAGTATTGGATGCTGCATTTAAAACGCTAGGGTACATTTCAGAAGATGGATTGACCAATGAGAACTCGCCAGAAAGCGAAGAAGTCAAGGCTTGGGGCGGACAAACAGTCTTGTCTTCTCAAACTGAAAAGAAAGACACTTTCAAATACAAATTGATTGAAGGTCTTAACATTGAAGTCTTGAAAGAAGTCTATGGCCCAGATAACGTTTCGGGAACGCTTGAAACTGGCATTACCGTGAAAGCAAACGGTAAAGAGTTGCCAGAGCATAGTTTGGTTATCGATACCCTACTGAAAAATGGCTATGTGAAACGCGTTGTCATCCCTCGTGGTAAGGTGAGTGAAATTGGCGAAATCAGCTATAAAGACGGCGAACCTATCGGCTATGAATTGACGATCACTGCATTACCAGACAATAGTGAGAACACTCACTACGAATACATTCAAGGAGCGTAAAAAATGGAAGAAATCTTAAAAGGAAAAACGGAATCAGGGTTTGAGTACAAAATCCCTAAAAAACGTCTAAAAAACTTTTACTTGATGCGCGCAGCTTCCAAAATGGAAAAAGGGGATTTTGAAGCAACTGAAAAAATGCTCAATCTTCTTTTTGGTGAAGAACAAGCCGAAAAATTCTTGAATCACTTGGAAGAAGGAGAAGATTTCCTTGATTCTGAAGTTTTATTCGCTGATATTAAGAGTATTTTCGAAGCTAATAAAGAGTTAAAAAAATCCTAGTCCTTGCTCAGATGATTGCCTTAGACGAGGATGCTCTTATCTGTGATTTAGCGGAAACCTATCAGATATACGACTATAAACAGCTACCTCTTTATCAGGTGGCTGTTTTTGCTTATGGTCTGAGGGATGATTCGCGGATAAAGCAGATTATGTCTGACCAAATCGTCCCTCTGGAAACGACGTTACTTGCAAGTATCGTAGACAGACTGTCTCTTTCTTTGTGGTTGCAAACTAAAGATGGCCAAAAGGGTGTTAATCGTCCTGCATCCATCGCAGATCAACTCATTAAGAGAGATAAGAGTGAGAATGATGAGAAAGACTATCTCGTCTTTGAATCTGGTGAGGACTTTGAAAACTATCGCAAGGCTTTACTTGCGAAAACAGGAGGTGAAAGCTAGTGGCGACCGAATTAGGAAAAGCCTATGTACAAATCATTCCATCCGCTAAAGGCATTAGTGGCATGATTCAAAAGGAAATGGGTGGTGAAGTCGCCTCCGCTGGCGTTAGCGCAGGCGAATCCCTCGGATCCAAAATGATGGGGGCTGTTTCAGGAGTTATTGCTGCAGCTGGAATTGGCAAGGCCATTGGAGCATCTATAACTGAAGGGGCAGCGCTCCAACAATCGCTTGGTGGTATCGAAACCCTTTTTAAAGATTCAGCTGATAAGGTCAAAGGCTTTGCGAACGAGGCCTATAAAACAACAGGTCTATCGGCCAATGCCTATATGGAAAATGTCACAGGTTTCTCAGCCAGCTTGTTGCAATCGCTTGGTGGAGATACAGATAAGGCGGCAGAAACAGCTAACATGGCCATGATCGATATGTCGGATAATGCGAACAAGATGGGGACATCTATGGAAAGCATTCAGCTGGCTTATCAAGGTTTTGCCAAGCAAAACTATACCATGCTTGACAACTTGAAACTCGGTAGAAAAGCCATAGCCGAGTATAAACCTAGTGAAAACGGTGAAACCCTAAGAGTAGCTTAGGCAATATCGTGCCAAGCCTAGAAATAGGAAGGTGTAACGACTATCGAAACAGAAAAAGCGTCCGAGAGGGTGTTTTTTTAATGGAGTAGAGTAGGCTCAAGCGAGCTGAAGCGCTAGGATGTATTTAATACATAAGAGATAGTCTAATCTCTATGGTGACATAGAGCAGTCTTGAAAAAGACGGTTATGATTTAGCGAATCATAGCGAATATGTACTGTATGGTGGTACGAAGCAAGAAATGCAACGACTTTTGTCAGATGCAGAAAAGTTGACAGGCGTTAAGTATGACATGAATAACTTGTCAGATGTTTATAGTGCCATCCACGCCATTCAAGAGAATTTAGATATCACTGGTACTACAGCGCGAGAGGCAGCAACAACTTTCACAGGTTCCTTTGAATCGATGAAAGCAGCTGCTCAAAATGTTCTTGGGAAGTTATCTTTGGGTGAGGATATCCAGCCTGCTTTGCAAGCCTTGATGGAAACGACATCCACATTTCTTTTCGGAAACCTGATTCCAATGATTGGAAATATTCTTAAACAAATTCCTACCCTTATTTTGGGAGGAATCAAGGGTGTTTTCAACGGAATTTTCGGTGAAGGTCTAGGAAGTATCATGGGTAGTATCGTTATCGCTCTTGGTTCTGCATTTATTGCCTTTAAAGCATTCTCGGCAGTCTCGGGAATGTTATCGGGAATACCTGCTGTCTTGACGACAATTAAAACAGCAGTCACTGGTCTCTTTACCGTAATGAGCGCTAATCCGATTGGAATAGCAATCGCAGCAATCGCTGCATTGACTGCAGGTTTGGTTTATTTCTTTACTCAAACTCAGACAGGTAGACAAATTTGGTCATCTTTTGTAGCTTGGATCAAACAGGCTTGGCAGGGGATTGCTGATTTCTTTGTTGGTCTTTGGTCTGGCATCTCTGAAGGTGCTAGTAATTTGTGGGATGGAGTTGTTACAACATGGAATGCTTACGTTGAGTCATTAAAGGCGATGTGGAATTCTGTTGTAACATTCTTTTCTGACTTGTGGGTAAGTATTCAAGAGGCTGCATCTGTGGCATGGACAGCTATCACAACAGCAGTGATGGCTATTGTTCAACCGTTTATTAATGGATTCATGAATATTTGGAACAATATTTCAGATGGTCTTACTCAAATTTGGGAAGGGATTAAGATGATTTTCCAAGGTGCTTGGGAATTCATTAAATCTATTTTCTTGGGTGCTATTCTGATCATCATCGACCTTGTGACAGGGAACTTCAACCAGCTGGGGGCTGACCTTTCTCTAATTTGGGAAGGTATTAAAAATGGTATCTCTATGATTTGGGAAGGTATCAAAACATACTTCTCTGGAGTCGTGGATGTTATCGTAGGTTATGCTATTGCTGTTTTTGAAAACTTTTCCACCACTCTCGGTACAATTTGGGAAACTATCAAAACTGCAGCAGGAGTAGCTTGGGAATGGATAAAATCTACTGTATCAAATCTGATTACAGGATTGGTTCAGGAGGCACAAAATTTATGGAATAACTTTAAGAGTTTTCTATCTAGTTTGTGGGACACTATCAAATCTGTCGCAAGCAGTGCTTGGGAAGGTTTGAAATCAACCGTCTTAGGTCTGATTGATGGACTTGTCCAAGGAGCTCAGAACGCATGGGAAAGCATGAAACAAGGTGTTCGTGATCTTGTAAGTAATGTTACGAGTATCTTTGACGGCATTCGAAACATTGACTTATGGTCAGCTGGTAAGGCTATTCTTGATGGATTCCTAGGCGGTTTGAAGTCTGCTTGGGGAGCAGTAACTGACTTCGTTGGCGGTATTGCTAGCTGGATTCGTGATCACAAAGGTCCGATTGAATACGACCGCAAGCTCTTGATTCCTGCTGGTAATGCGATTATGCAAGGTTTGAATAGCGGGTTGCAAGACCGTTTCAAAGATGTTAAGAAATCGGTCGGTGGAATGGCTGGCGAAATTTCAAACGCATTTTCAAACGATGATTTTGGTTTGAGTGGAACACCGACCATTGCCAAAAATCTTGAAGCAAGTTTGGCCATGCCAAGTGCTCAAATCGAGGCAAAAGACAGTCAAACCGTGTCTGAGATAGCGATTCTGAGAGCAAGTATGGAGAAGATCCTTACTGCTATCCTTGAAAAGCCGTCAGATACTTACCTAGACGCTGATAAAATTTCAATGAGCGTCTACCAACGCCAAGGCGCGATTTATGCTAGGGAGGGAATTTAATGGAATACATGATTATCAATGGTTTCAATACTTCAACCATTCCTAAATGTGTTGTGACAGATTTTGGCGAGGTAGAGGCTGCTAAACCTAAAGTCTCGGAAACAGCTACCCTGTTTGGGGTTAACGGGAATTACCGTGTCTTGGACGGTGCTTATGAGAGTTATGAACGAACATTTGCATTTTACCTTCCAAGGACGGTAGACCCGTCTAAAATCGTTGAGAGATTCCAACCAAATGATAATACGCTAGAGTTTAGCTACCAGCTAGGCTCTTTATTTTACGCTGATTTTATCAGTGCAAAATACAAACCTCAAGGTATGCACGGTTGGAAATTAGAAATCAAGTTGAATATGCAACCTTTCCGCTATCAGAAAAGTGTTGCTCCTCTTGTCTTTACCGCCAGTGGCAATGTCAACAATCCAGGCTCTGTTTATAGCGAGCCAGTGATTGAGATTGAGGGGGACGGAGATATTTCTTTGACTATCGGACAGACAACCATGCACTTGACCATTAGACGAAAAGTGACTATTGATTGTAGACATAAGAAACAGAATATCTACAACGCAGATGGTGCGGTGCAAAATACTTTACGGAAGCGTGGAGGATTCTTTGAATTGGCAGTAGGGAATAATGGTCTGGTCTTTACTGGTGCCGTCCGTAAGGTCACAGTTCGGCCAAATTGGAGGTATATCTTATGATTTATCTTACTGAAGGCAATACGCCTTTAAATGAGGCCTACAATGACGAAATCGTTCAGGAACGAAACAATACCTATCAACTGACCTTTCGCTTTCCTACGTCGGATCCCAAGTGGGAATTGCTGAAAGAGGAAACCTTTCTGACAGCTGATGACCTGCATGGTGAGCAGGATTTTTATATTTTTGAGGTTGAAAAACAGCAAGGATATATTCAAGTCTATGCTAATCAGGTTATCAGTCTGTTAAATAACTACATCGTCAGCTCTATCGATGTTGACCGTGTCAGTGGGACGAGGGTATTGAGTGCTTTTGCTGCTAGTATTACCAGAGCCAATCCTTTTTCTTTCTTCTCTGATATTGATGATAGGCATACGCTCAATATCAAGGACAAGAATGCTATGGAGGTCTTGGCGAAAGACAAGCATTCTATCCTTGGTCAGTGGGGCGGAGATATGGTGCGGAATGGCTACAATTTGCGCTTGTTAAAAAATGGCGGTTCAGAAAATGAATCGCTTTTCATGTACAAGAAAAACCTGTCTAGCTACCAGCACAAGACCTCTACTAAATCCCTGAAAACTCGGATAACCTTTAAAACGACTGTTAAAGGCGAGGGAGAAAAGGCGCCTGACGTTGACTATGTGGTAGTGATTGATAGCCCCTTACTTGGAAAATATAGCCAAATCTATGAAGCTGTTGTTGAGGTCAATGACCAGAACGTCAAAGACCAAGCCAGCTTGATTGAATACGGTAAGCAGTATTTTCGGACGAGTATGTGCGATATGCTGGAAGATAACCTTGAAATCTCGGTTGTCGGCCAGAGCGATGTCGCAGTTCGGATGTTTGATGTAGTCAGTATCTACCACGAGTGGTACGGTCTTGACGTTCGCAAGAAAATCACCAAATACACCTATTCTCCAATGGCGAAACGCCTAAAATCAATAGGTTTTGGGACATTCCAGTCCAGTCTTGCGAATGCAATCGGTGGGATTGTAAATGATGCCGTTTTGAATGAAAGTCGAAATCTGCATCAGATTTTTGATGAACGTTTGAAAAAGGAAATCGCCAACGCTGATCGTGCGTTTGACGCTGAGTTTGCCAAGCGTGAGAAGGATATTACTGACGGTATTGAACTAGCCAAGGCAAAGGCGGAAGAAGTCAAGCAAGAACTGTCTGATACTATTAATCAGCGTTTCGACAGCTTTGACAATGGTCCATTAAAGGAAGCCAAGCGTAAGGCTGAGGAAGCCTTGAGAAACGCTGGCGCAAGCAGCTTACTCGCTCAGGAAGCCAAGCGGATTGGGTTGGATTCTGTCGCTAGACTTGAAGCGTTTAAGTCACAGACTACGACCACTCAGACGGCTCTGTCGGCCGACTTGGATGTTCTGAAAAAGACGGTCGCAAGTGAAGTCAATCAAGCTTCAGAATATCGCAGAACGACCACAGAGGCCCTTAGTCGAATGACTGGCCAGATGAACGGATTTGCGACTAAATCTGAAGTCAAGCAAGGCATTGACGGGCTGACTCAGACCTTCGCTAAGATGAAGGTCGGCGGGCGTAACTATGCCGAAGACTACGACTTTTCAAGAGGTCTTTGGCTGTATAGTCAAGGGGATAACAGTCCACAAGATTGGACTATCTCAAACGGCGAATACAACGTCAAAGGTACGACCAATACTTGGAAGCAGATGCAAATCTATTCGAAAGAAGGTAGTCGTTCTTCTTGGAAGAGTTCAACAGCTCTTCTTGATTTGGAGATTGGCGAGACTTATACGCTTTCTTTTCAAGCTATGTGTCACTCTGGAAATCCAAGGGTTTGGGTTTCTTTAAGAGCCAATCGAACAGTACCTGGTAATCCTGAGATTATATCTGGCAATTTCAACCTCACGTCAAGCTGGCAGACTTATCAAGTCACTATACCAGCATTGACCAAGCCTGATAATTTTGACTTCTGGCGAATTATTCTAGGCTATAACGAGATTGGCCATGTAGCCTTTCGTAAAGTGGAATTGACCAGAAGTTCTACTCGTATAGATGCAGGACCTGCTCCAGAGGATGGTAAGACGGACCTTATAGCTGCTAAGTCTACTTTTGAGCGAACGGCTCAGGGTTTGCGAACCGACTTATCAGCTATTAAGGAATATGTCAATAAAGACGGTCAGCGACAAGAAGCCTTGCAGCGTTACACTCGTGAGGAAAGTGCAAAGCAAGCGACGGCTGTACGTGAGCTAGTTGCGAAGGACTATGTAGGCAAAACGAGTTATCAAGAAACTGTAAGAGCTATTGAGAACAAGTTCGAAGCTATCACGAATCCACAAAATGGTTCGGTTGCTACTCAAATTGCTAACTACAAGAAATCAGTAGATGGTAGGTTTGCAGATATCACTTCATTGATTGCTGGTAAGGTTAATCAGACGGACTTCCAGCGTGTGAAGGAAACCAGCCAACTCTACGAGCGTATTATCGGCAGAAACGAGAACGACATAGCTGATAAAGTCGCTCGCATGGCTTTGACCAATCAGTTGTTTCAGGTTGAGGTGTCTAAGAATGAAGGTCTGAAAACAGTCCAAAGACAGCTTGCTGGCTCATGGTCAGTTCAAAACATCAATTCTGCTGGAGATATCATCTCTGGAATTAATCTTGGTGCCAATGGGCATAACCGCTTTGTTGGTAAGTTGACTCATATCACTGGCGAGACCTTAATTGATAATGCAGTTATCAAGTCGGCTATGGTTGATAAGCTGAAAACGGCCAATTTTGAAGCTGGTTCCGTCAAGACTACGATATTAGATGCTGAGGCAGTCACGGCCGAGAAATTGAAAGTTGATAATGCGCTCATTAGAAAACTCACTGCAAATGAAGCATTTATTGACCAACTGACATCTAAACGCATTTTTGCGACAAAAGTCGAGTCTGTCATTTCTAGCTCAACTGTTTTAGAAGGTTACAAAGGTTGGATTGGTGGGTTCCAGCTCGGAACGCATGATTCAGGTTACGGACGTTGGATAACTGGTCACAATCAATTCTCGGTTGGAATGGGAAATGGTGAAGGTGGTGATGGCCGCACTGCACTATGGGTTAATTGGGGAGGCAATTGGAACGAACCTGGATACTATGCTTGGTTCGTGAAAAATAATGGCAAGATGTATTGTAAGAATACCGCTGAATTTTGGAAAACACCAATTATTCACGACGACCTGAAAGTTAAAGGCAGAATCTTTTATGATGGTGGTGCTTGGATTTATTCTGGTGAATACGAGAAGATTGGACGAAGCAGTAAAGATTATTTTTATCTGGAAAAAGCCAGTGGTGCCAGAGATTGGTTCCCAGCTTGGAACGATACTTCTGACCGTAGACTTAAATCAAACATTCAAGAGAGTAGTGTTTCAGGGGTTGATGTTATTAATCGTTTGAAAACTTATAGTTACCGAAAAGAATTTAATAATGAGGTAGAGGATATCTCATGTGGTATCATGGCTCAAGATGTGCAGAAGTACGCTCCAGACGCTTTTCGCGAGGGTCCAGATGGAGTTTACACATATAACACATTTGCACTGGTGCCTTACCTGATCAAGGCTATCCAAGAATTAAATCAAAAAATAGAAAAAATGGAGAAAATAATAGCATGAATAACAACATGGACGCAGTAGTAAATCAGTTAACACTTGATTCGCTGACTAAAAAGCTAGCAGTCAGTGAGCAAGAATCAGCTAAGAATGAGGCTCTTTATTTGTATGCAGCAAGCGAATTGCACACGATGAAAGAAGTTTTAGAATACGACCCAGCACTCAAAGAATTATTTGAAGAAACACAAGCTAAAATGAAAGGAACTAACTAATGAATTACGAAGTAGCAATTAAACCATATCTTAAAGGTACAGAAAATGTGACAGTTGTCGCAATCAAGATGGAAAACAACGGACGCTATTCTTACGAGCAATGTGAGTTGCCAGGCGATCATACACAGGACAATGAAGCGACTTTGATTCAAGCAGTACTGGACCATATTCGCACAGAACTTGACCCAACAAGCGCCATCGTGCAAGTGCAGGTTAAACTGCAAGAAGCAGAACAGAAACAGGCTGAGACAGAAGCCAAACAAACGGCCACAGACCAAGCAGTTAAGCATAATCAAGAAGAAACTGACCGCTATGGTAAAATCATCCATGCGGTTGTTTTAAATGCCGTAGCAGGCAAGACAATCGCTTATGGAACTAACTACAAGGAATTGGTAGAGTTGATTCCACTGGCTGAGGTTGGAAAACGCTACATAGCACATGACTTGATTACCATCGAAGACCCAGCGCACGTTGAGTTGAATGGCGAAGGTAAACGTATCTTGATTCAATTGAACAAGGAATTCACTTACAACGGTGAACCAGTCAGCGATTTCGATCGAAATGGTCGTCTTGAATTGGACGGAACAGGCGCAGCATGGAAGTTTGAGCCTAAAGAATAGAGGTGCTTATGGACGTCTTACAATCGACAGAGCATTTCTTCATGAACGTTTTGCCAGTTGCTACACCAATCGTAGTGGCTTGGCTGGGTTATAAAATGCCGAAGAAATCAAAGGAACTAACAGACCAAATCATTTCTGAATTGGACGATGTTAAAGGGAAAATCAAAGATGTCCAAGAAACTGCATGCGACAGCAACACTAAAATTGACGAAGTACAAGCAAAGCTAAAATTGCACGACGAAGCGCACCTTGTTACGATGAGGATGCGCCTCGATCGTGATATTCGTAGGGCTATCCGTCGTGGATTTACTACCAAGGATGAGTTCTATGTAGTGGAGAATATGCACAATAGCTACAAGGCTCTTGGTGGCAATGGCTACATTGACCACTTGTACAACAATTTTGAAGCGTTGCAAATCAGAGACGACATCTTGATTGAAGATGAGAAAGGGGCGCAGAATGGTCTGTAATCTCAATACGACCAATCTCGCACAAGTGGATGGCGGTTACCTCATCAAGCAGGGTGATGTAGCTTCTACCTTTGGATTTGTCCTCTTAGACGAAGATTATCGAGCCGTCTCCTCTCTGGAAGGGGAGGTGGCGGTCGTTAGTCTGACAATGGACAGGCACCAATGGAAGAAGAAGGTGACTGTCACGAACTCAAGCGTGAATTTTAATCTGGACGCTATCTTGCCTGTTGGGAAATACCGCTTAGAGATCAGCGCTGGCGGATATATTTTCCCAAGCGATAAGGCTACGCACATCAAGCTAGTGGCTTCAGATAAAGAATTGGTCACAGAGGAAATCCACGCTCTAAAAGAGCTGGATATCGCTGAAGAAGTTAAAAAGCAACTTGCAGGAAAGACTGTAGGTGGCGATGGTACAGTGGGTCAGGAATTTCCTGATCTGTTAATGTACTACAACATTGGAAAGGTATAGAAAATTATGGACACAAGTAAACTAATTGCATTCGCTTCCGCATTGGGAGCGGATAATAAGACAATGAAGCAGTTAATCGATACAAAGATTGACAACGCTACTTTAATGCAAGCTATCGAGCAGGCCAAAACCGCAGTTAAGAACGATATCTTGGGCGAGGGTGTTCCTGAAAATCTTGACACACTGAAAGAAATCGCTGAGAAAATCGCTAGCATGAGTGGCGATACTGAAGGCGCAGTTGTTCAAAAATTGGCTGACCTTGGCCGTCGTATTGACGAGTTTGCCAACCTTGACTTGGTCGCAACCTATAACGCAGCGAAAGCGTGATTGCTATGAGCAATTTAGAGGAATTTGCTCAGGCAGTTGGCCGGGATGTGAAGGTGCTGAATCAAAAGCCTGAACCAAGATTGACCTTAACAGGAAATACCCTCGGCATTGTCGGGGGTAATAATGTCACTCTACCGCTACCAGATAATGTAGGACATGAAATCCGCGGTACAGGCTCACCAGAAGGCCGTATCACTGCCGAAATAGGGACAACCTACGTAGATGTCAATGTGACGAATGGCGCTCTTAAATGGATTAAAGAGAGTGGGAATGGTAACACAGGTTGGAGGGTTCTCATTGGTGATACTGGTTGGAGAACATTGAAAGCTTTGTCTCTAGTAACCGTAAAAAACAAAACATCTGAGGTAAAAATTAGAAGAGTAAATAATTGGGTTAGTTTTTCGTTTGGAGGATTAGATTGGGGATATTTTGGAATAATCAGACGTGGAGCCAAAGGTTTTGCTGGTTTCCAGAGAGACACCCACGCTATGATTTTAGGAAATGGAGGGATTCCTGCAGGTTTTAGGAGCGAAGCGTCATTAGTTGGCAGTTTATATTTAAATCTTGAGTTAGCTGGAAATTGGTATTTAGGTGGAAAATCTGATGGGCATTACATGATGTTAAATTTTATCAAGCAAATACCAACAACAAATGATATCACAAACATTCGTTTCAGCTCAATCAGCTACCTAACAGATGACCCGTGGCCAACAACATTGCCATAATAGAGAGGAAAAACATATGATTAATTGGAAATTACGATTACAAAATAAATTCTTTTGGCTGACTGCCATTCCAGCATTTTTGCTTGTCTTGCAAGCTGGTGCAGCAGTCTTTGGATATCATCTGGATTTGGGTGATATCGGCAACAAGCTAATTCTGCTTGTTAATGCGGTCTTCGTGTTCTTGACTGCTATCGGTCTGGTCAATGATCCAACGACTAGCGGAATTACAGACAGCACACGAGCGCTTGAATACAAGAAACCAAGTGAGGAATAGGTATGTCTAAAAAACAGGAAATGATTCAATTCTTCATCGATAAGGCCAACGCAGGCGATGGAGTAGATAACGATGGAGCTTATGGTTTCCAATGTGCTGACGTACCCTGCTATGGGTTGCGTAATTGGTACGGTGTGACCCTTTGGGGCAATGCTTATGACTTGCTTGAGTCAGCACGTTCACAAGGCCTGAAAGTCGTGTATGATGCTGACTATCCAAAGGCTGGTTGGTTCTTCGTGAAAAGCTATGTAGCTGGTGACGGTGTCAATTACGGGCATACAGGACTGGTATATGAAGACTCAGACGGATATACCATCAAGACGATTGAGCAGAATATCGATGGCAACTGGGACTACTTAGAGGTAGGCGGCCCTTGTCGCTACAATGAGCGTTCAGTAAGTGAAATCGTTGGGTATATCGTACCGCCTGAAGAAGTTGAAACTGGCTGGCAACAGAACCAGTACGGCTGGTGGTGGGTTCGTGAAGACGGCTCATACCCAACTGAGAAATGGGAGAAAATCAATGACGTTTGGTACTATTTCGATGATAAAGGCTTCATGAAGCGTAGTACTTGGTTGAACTACAAAGATGCTTGGTACTGGTTCACGGATTCAGGGTCTATGGCTACTGGCTGGGCTCGTATCAACAACGCTTGGTATTACTTTGATGAAGACGGCAAGATGGTCACTGGTTGGATCAAGCATAAGCTGACTTGGTACTATCTTGACCGTAAGAATGGCAACATGGTATCAAATGCCTTTGTTCAGTCAGCAGACGGAACAGGCTGGTACTACCTCAAACCAGACGGCAGCATGGCAGATAAGCCAGAGTTCACGGTAGAGCCAGAAGGCTTGATTACTACGAAATAATCTTAAAAATAAAAGAAAGGAAACTTTCTAAAATGTTCTTTCACCGCAGGCTCAGGCTTGCGGTTTTTTTGATACCCAAAATGATACCCATAATTATTGACTATGTAATTATACGGTAAATTTAGGGAATCTAACTTGTTGATTTTTCAAGGTTTTGAAGGCTATTGCATAATAGTTCTCTTTTATTGCAACAACAAGTTTCTGTTTACCCAATCGCTAAATAAAAAGGTCCAGTGAACCTTTTTATCCCGAGCCTTGAAATGTAAAGGCGAGGAAGCTAGAAGTAGCATTAAATAAGGCTTTCCGAGTTTTCGGAGAGCCTGTTTTTTTGTTTTGGTACCCATATTTTAAAATCCTATGTAAGAAGCGAACTTGTCAGCCACTTTATCTTTTAGATACAATCATAAAATAGTGGAATGTACCCCTTTTACAGTAATGAATGTTATAAGGGACTAAGATATTGTAAAAATGGCTACGGTTTGATATTATAATTATATCTCAGAGAAAAAGTAAGCAGAATGAAAGGATATGAACCTATATGAAAAAGCTTATCACCATAATAGTCTGTTCAATCTCTTTTCTTGTCCTATCTGCTTGTGTCAGTAAGAAAAAACTTATTTTTCCTGAACCTGAAACGGTCTCTGTAATTTCCTTGAAGAAAAAAATTTCTGAAGATGTTAAAACTATAAACAAGAGAGAAGAAATTTCAAAATTGATTGAGGAGATACAGAAACAGTCCAAATCTACAACTTTTGAGAGTTTCAATGATCAACCGACAAATGATAAAGATTACATCATTATTAAATTCACTCATCAGAATGAAGAAAAGGATAGTGTAGCCTATCTATATACTATAAAAGAAACACAGTATATTGAACAACCTTATGTTGGGATTTGGGAGGTAAGTCCAGATATAGCTAATAGGATTGAAGAGACTTTTTCATAAATTTATGGTAAATCGAATTTGTATTATGTTTTAAACGGTAAATCAACAAGATTTGCTGTTTTTATTTGTTTGAACCAAAATGAGTACTGAACAAGATATCATTCTAACTCTTGTATTGGGATGTTAGAGAATTCATTTAGATTTGAAAGTTTCCTGACTTTTTTCCTTTTTGGAAAACTTCTAAAATATGGTATAATGAAAAAATAAAGAAGTTGGGGGTAGAAGATGAACATTCAACAATTACGCTATGTTGTGGCTATTGCCAATAGTGGTACTTTCCGTGAAGCTGCTGAAAAGATGTATGTTAGTCAGCCGAGTCTGTCTATTTCTGTTCGTGATTTGGAAAAAGAGTTGGGCTTTAAGATTTTCCGTCGGACCAGCTCAGGGACTTTCTTGACTCGTCGTGGTATGGAATTCTATGAAAAAGCGCAAGAATTGGTTAAAGGATTTGATATTTTTCAAAATCAGTATGCCAATCCTGAGGAAGAAAAAGATGAATTTTCCATTGCTAGTCAGCACTATGATTTCTTGCCACCAACCATTACGGCTTTTTCAGAGCGCTATCCTGACTATAAGAACTTCCGTATTTTTGAATCAACTACTGTTCAAATCTTAGATGAAGTAGCGCAAGGGCATAGTGAGATTGGGATTATCTACCTCAACAATCAAAATAAAAAAGGGATCATGCAACGGGTTGAAAAGCTAGGTCTGGAGGTCATTGAATTGATTCCCTTCCATACCCACATTTATCTTCGTGAAGGGCATCCTTTAGCCCAGAAAGAGGAATTGGTCATGGAGGATTTAGCGGATTTACCAACGGTTCGTTTTACTCAAGAGAAAGACGAGTACCTTTATTATTCGGAGAACTTTGTCGATACCAGTGCTAGCTCACAGATGTTTAATGTGACAGACCGTGCTACTTTGAATGGTATTTTGGAGCGGACGGACGCCTATGCGACAGGTTCTGGATTTTTAGATAGTGACAGTGTTAATGGTATTACAGTTATTCGTCTCAAGGATAACCTAGATAATCGCATGGTCTATGTTAAACGTGAAGAAGTGGAGCTTAGTCAAGCTGGGAATCTTTTCGTAGAAGTCATGCAAGAATATTTTGATCAAAAGAGGAAATCATGAAAAAAAGAGGAATAGTGGCAGTCATTGTACTGCTTTTGATTGCGCTGGATCAGTTAGTAAAATCCTATATCGTCCAGCAGATTCCACTGGGTGAAGTGCGCTCTTGGATTCCCAATTTCGTTAGCTTGACCTACCTGCAAAATCGAGGGGCAGCCTTTTCTATCTTACAAGATCAGCAGTGGTTATTTGCTATTATTACACTGGTCGTTATGGTAGGTGCCATTTGGTATTTACATAAACACATGGAGGACTCATTCTGGATGGTCTTGGGTTTGACCTTGATTATCGCAGGTGGTCTTGGAAACTTTATTGACAGGGTCAGTCAGGGCTTTGTTGTGGATATGTTTCACCTTGACTTTATCAATTTTGCAATTTTCAATGTGGCAGATAGCTATCTGACTGTTGGAGTGATTATTTTATTGATTGCAATGCTAAAAGAGGAAATAAATGGAAATTAAAATTGAAACTGGTGGCCTGCGTTTGGATAAGGCTTTGTCGGATTTGACAGAATTATCACGCAGTCTCGCGAATGAACAAATCAAATCAGGCCAGGTCTTGGTCAATGGCCAAGTCAAGAAAGCTAAATACACAGTTCAAGAGGGTGATATCGTGACTTACCATGTACCAGAGCCAGAGGTCTTAGAGTATGTGGCTGAAAATCTTCCGATAGAAATCATCTACCAAGATGAGGATGTGGCCGTCGTAAACAAACCTCAGGGAATGGTTGTGCATCCGAGTGCTGGTCATACCAGTGGAACTCTGGTAAATGCTCTCATGTATCATATTAAGGACTTGTCGGGTATCAATGGGGTTCTGCGTCCAGGAATTGTTCATCGTATTGATAAGGATACATCAGGCCTTCTCATGATTGCTAAAAATGATGAGGCGCATCTAGCACTTGCCCAAGAACTCAAGGATAAAAAGTCTCTCCGCAAATATTGGGCGATTGTTCATGGAAATCTGCCCAATGATCGCGGTGTAATTGAAGCGCCGATTGGCCGTAGTGAAAAAGACCGTAAGAAACAGGCTGTGACTGCTAAAGGAAAGCCTGCAGTGACTCGTTTCCATGTTTTGGAACGTTTTGGTGATTATAGCTTAGTGGAGTTGCAGCTGGAGACAGGGCGTACCCATCAAATCCGTGTTCACATGGCTTATATCGGCCATCCAGTCGCTGGTGATGAAGTCTATGGTCCTCGTAAGACTTTGAAAGGACATGGACAATTTCTTCATGCCAAGACCCTAGGCTTTACCCATCCACGAACAGGTGAGACCTTAGAATTTACAGCAGACATCCCAGAGATTTTTAAGGAAACTTTGGAGAGATTGAGAAAGAATTAGATTTGATAAAAGGTTGAGATGACTTGTCTCGACCTTTTTCCTATCAACTCTTTTCTATTTCCTGTTATTCATGTTATAATGGATAAATATGAAGAATCGGAGTGAGACTATGAAATACAAACGGATTGTCTTTAAGGTGGGGACTTCTTCTCTGACAAATGAGGATGGAAGTTTATCACGTAGTAAAGTAAAAGCTATTACCCAACAGTTGGCTATGCTTCACGAGGCTGGTCATGAATTGATTTTGGTGTCGTCAGGTGCCATTGCTGCTGGTTTTGGAGCCTTAGGATTTAAAAAGCGTCCGACTAAGATTGCTGATAAACAGGCTTCAGCAGCGGTAGGGCAAGGCCTTTTGTTGGAAGAATACACGACCAATCTTCTCTTGCGCCAAATCGTTTCTGCACAAATCTTGCTGACTCAGGACGACTTTGTGGATAAGCGTCGTTATAAGAATGCTCATCAGGCTTTGTCAGTTCTACTTAGCCGTGGGGCGATTCCTATTATCAACGAGAATGACAGTGTCGTTATTGATGAACTCAAGGTTGGGGACAATGATACTCTGAGTGCTCAGGTTGCGGCCATGGTCCAAGCTGACCTTTTGGTTCTCTTGACAGACGTAGACGGTCTTTATACTGGAAATCCTAATTCAGACCCAAGAGCCAAACGCTTGGAGAAAATCGAGACTATCAATCGTGAGATTATTGATATGGCCGGTGGAGCTGGCTCGTCAAATGGAACTGGGGGCATGTTAACCAAAATCAAAGCTGCAACTATTGCGACAGAATCAGGAGTCCCTGTTTATATCTGTTCATCCTTGAAGGCAGATGCTATGATTGAGGCGGCTGAGGAGACTAAGGATGGTTCCTACTTTGTTGCGCAGGAGAAGGGACTTCGTACCCAGAAACAATGGCTGGCTTTCTATGCTCAGAGCCAAGGTTCTATTTGGGTTGATAAAGGGGCTGCAGAAGCTCTCTCTCAACATGGAAAGAGTCTTCTCTTATCTGGTATTGTTGAAGCAGAAGGCGCCTTTTCTTACGGTGATATCGTGACAGTATTTGACAAGGAAAGTGGAAAATCACTTGGAAAAGGGCGCGTGCAATTTGGAGCATCTGCTTTGGAGGATATGTTGCGTTCTCAAAAAGCCAAGGGTGTCTTGATTCACCGTGATGACTGGATTTCCATTACTCCTGAAATCCAACTACTCTTTACAGAATTTTAGAGGTAAACTATGGTAAGTACACAAGAACAATTTGAGCAGGTACAGGCTGTTAAAAAATCGATCAACACAGCTAGTGAAGCAGTGAAAAATCAAGCCTTGCTAGCCATGGCTGATCACTTATTAGCAGCTACTGAGGAGATTTTAGCAGCCAATGCCCTCGATATGGAAGCGGCCAAGGGTAAAATCTCAGATGTGATGCTGGATCGTCTTTATTTGGATGCAGGTCGTATAGAAGCAATGGCAACTGGGATTCGTGAAGTGGTTGCTTTACCAGATCCAATCGGTGAAGTTTTAGAAACCAATCAGCTTGAAAATGGTTTGGTTATCACAAAGAAACGTGTGGCCATGGGTGTTATCGGTATTATCTATGAAAGCCGTCCAAATGTGACGTCTGATGCGGCTGCTTTGGCTCTCAAGAGTGGAAATGCGGTTGTTCTTCGTAGTGGGAAGGATGCCTATCAAACAGCTCATGCTATTGTCACAGCCTTGAAAAAGAGCTTGGAGACGACTACCATTCATCCAGATGTGATTCAACTGGTGGAAGATACCAGCCGTGAAAGTAGCTATGCTATGATGAAGGCCAAGGGATATCTAGACCTCCTTATTCCTCGTGGAGGGGCTGGCTTGATCAATGCAGTGGTTGAGAATGCGATTGTACCTGTTATCGAGACAGGAACTGGGATTGTCCATGTCTATGTGGATAAGGATGCAGACGAAGACAAGGCACTGTCTATCATCAACAATGCTAAAACTAGTCGTCCTTCTGTCTGCAATGCTATGGAGGTTTTGCTGGTTCATGAAGCCAAGGCAGCAAGCTTCCTTCCTCGCTTGGAGCAAGTGCTGGTTGCAGATCGAAAAGAAGCTGGGTTGGAACCAATTCAATTCCGCTTAGATAGTAAAGCAAGTCAGTTTGTTTCAGGTCAAGCAGCTCAAGCACAAGACTTTGATACCGAGTTTTTAGACTATGTCCTAGCTGTTAAGGTTGTGAGCAGTTTAGAAGACGCGGTTGCGCACATTGAAGCTCACAGTACCCATCATTCGGACGCCATTGTGACAGAAAATGCTGAAGCTGCAGCTTACTTTACAGATCAAGTGGACTCTGCAGCGGTTTATGTCAATGCTTCAACTCGTTTTACAGATGGTGGCCAATTTGGACTTGGATGTGAAATGGGGATTTCTACTCAGAAATTGCACGCGCGTGGTCCAATGGGCTTAAAAGAATTGACTAGCTATAAGTATGTGGTTACTGGTGACGGACAGATAAGGGGGTAAGAGATGAAGATTGGATTTATCGGTTTGGGGAATATGGGAGCTAGTTTGGCCAAGGCTGTCTTGCAGGCCAAGATGGGTGCTCAGATTCTCCTTGCCAATCGTAGCCAAGCCAAGGTAGATGCTTTCATTGCAGACTTTGGTGGTCAGGCTTCCAGCAACGAAGAAATTTTCGCAGAAGCAGATGTGATTTTTCTAGGAGTAAAGCCTGCACAGTTCTCAGACTTGCTTTCTCAATACCAGACTATCCTTGAAAAAAGAGAGAGTCTTCTTTTGATTTCTATGGCAGCTGGATTGACCTTGGAAAAACTCGATAGTCTTATCCCAAGTCAACACAGAATTATTCGTATGATGCCCAATACCCCTGCTTCTATCGGTCAAGGAGTGATTAGTTATGCCTTGTCTCCTAATTGCAGGGCTGAGGACAGTGAGCTCTTTTGTCAGCTGTTAGCCAAGGCAGGTCTCTTGGTTGAACTAGGAGAAGGCTTAATCGACGCAGCGACAGGTCTTGCAGGCTGTGGACCTGCCTTTGTCTATCTCTTTATCGAGGCCTTGGCAGATGCGGGTGTTCAGACAGGATTACCAAGAGAAATAGCATTGAAAATGGCGGCTCAAACTGTGGTAGGAGCTGGGCAATTGGTCCTTGAAAGTCAGCAACATCCTGGAGTTTTGAAAGACCAAGTTTGTAGCCCAGGCGGTTCAACTATCGCTGGTGTAGCTAGTTTAGAAGCACATGCCTTTAGAGGAACCGTTATGGAGGCAGTCAAAAAAGCCTACAAACGAACTAAAAAACTAGGTAAATAAGAGGTGGCTTTGACTGCCTCTTTTATGGTGGCTGAAATGAGAAGACAAAAAGATTGTCACAAACCCCTATTTTTTTGATAGAATAGAAGTAGTAAAAAAGAAATGAGTTAGACATGTCAAAAGGATTTTTAGTCTCTCTTGAGGGACCAGAGGGAGCAGGCAAGACCAGTGTTTTAGAGGCTCTGCTACCAATTTTAGAGGAAAAAGGAGTAGAGGTGCTGACGACCCGTGAACCTGGCGGAGTCTTGATTGGGGAGAAGATTCGGGAAGTGATTTTGGATCCAAGTCATACTCAGATGGATCCTAAAACGGAACTCCTTCTCTATATCGCCAGTCGCAGACAACACTTGGTGGAAAAAGTTCTTCCAGCACTTGAAGCTAGCAAGTTGGTCATTATGGATCGCTTCATCGATAGTTCTGTTGCCTATCAGGGATTTGGCCGTGGTTTGGATATCGACGATATTGATTGGCTCAATCAGTTTGCGACAGATGGCCTTAAACCTGATTTGACACTCTATTTTGACATCGAGGTGGAAGAAGGACTGGCTCGCATTGCTGCTAATAGTAATCGTGAGGTCAATCGTTTGGACTTGGAAGGGTTGGATTTGCATAAAAAAGTTCGTCAAGGCTATCTTTCTCTTCTGGACAAAGAAGGAAATCGCATTGTCAAGATTGATGCTAGTCTCCCTTTGGAGCAGGTTGTGGAAACCACCAAGGTTGTCTTGTTTGATAGAATGGGATTGGCTAAATGAAACAAGATCAACTAAAGGCCTGGCAGCCAGATCAGTTTGACCGTTTTGTCCGTATCTTAGAACAAGATCAGCTCAATCATGCCTATCTCTTTTCAGGTTTTTTTGGAAGTTTGGAAATGGCGCAATTTTTGGCTAAGAGCCTCTTTTGTACGGATAAGGTAGGCGTTTTACCATGTGAGAAATGTCGAAACTGCAAGCTGATTGAACAGGGAGAATTTCCCGATGTCACCTTAATTAAGCCAGTCAATCAGGTCATCAAGACAGAACGCATTCGAGAATTGGTGGGGCAGTTTTCTCAAACAGGGATTGAAAGCCAACAACAGGTCTTTATTATCGAGCAAGCTGATAAAATGCACCCTAATGCAGCCAATTCTCTGCTCAAGGTCATCGAAGAACCCCAGAGTGAGGTTTACATTTTCTTCTTGACCAGTGATGAGGAAAAGATTTTATCGACAATCCGAAGTCGGACCCAGATTTTCCACTTTAAAAAGCAGGAAGAAAAGCTTATTTTGCTCTTAGAACAAATGGGATTGGTTAAGAAAAAAGCGACTCTTTTAGCCCAGTTTAGTCAATCGCGAGCTGAAGCAGAAAAGTTGGCAAATCAGGCAAGTTTTTGGACCTTGGTCGATGAAAGTGAACGCCTGCTGACTTGGTTAGTAGCTAAGAAAAAAGAAAGTTATTTGCAGGTTGCTAAATTAGCCAACTTGGCAGATGACAAGGAAAAACAGGATCAGGTTTTACGGATTCTTGAAGTCCTCTGTGGACAAGATATCCTACAAGCAAGAGTAAGAGTGATTCTACAAGATTTGCTAGAAGCTAGAAAAATGTGGCAGGCTAATGTCAGCTTTCAAAATGCCATGGAATATCTGGTCTTGAAAGAAATATAAACTCAAAAATGAATGATAAAGAAAGGAAAGGGCTGTTTTATGGACAAAAAAGAATTATTTGACGCGCTGGATGATTTTTCCCAACAATTATTGGTGACCTTGGCCGATGTGGAAGCCATCAAGAAAAATCTCAAGAGCCTAGTAGAGGAAAATACAGCTCTTCGTTTGGAAAATAGTAAGTTGCGAGAACGCTTGGGTGAGGTGGAAGCAGATGCTCCCGTCAAGGCCAAGCATGTTCGTGAAAGTGTCCGTCGAATTTATAAAGATGGATTTCACGTATGTAATGATTTTTATGGACAACGTCGAGAGCAGGACGAGGAATGTATGTTCTGTGACGAGTTGTTATACAGGGAGTAAGCATGCAGATTCAAAAAAGTTTTAAGGGGCAGTCTCCCTATGGCAAACTGTACCTAGTGGCAACGCCGATTGGCAATCTAGATGATATGACCTTTCGTGCCATCCAGACCCTGAAAGAAGTTGATTATATTGCGGCTGAGGACACGCGCAATACAGGACTTTTGCTCAAGCATTTTGACATTTCTACTAAGCAGATTAGTTTTCATGAGCACAATGCCAAGGAAAAAATTCCTGATTTAATTGTTTTCCTGAAAGCAGGGCAAAGTATTGCTCAGGTATCCGACGCGGGTCTGCCTAGCATCTCAGACCCTGGTCATGATTTGGTTAAGGCAGCAATTGAGGAAGAAATTGCGGTTGTGACTGTTCCAGGTGCCTCTGCAGGAATTTCTGCCTTGATTGCCAGTGGTTTAGCGCCACAGCCACATATCTTTTACGGCTTTTTACCGAGAAAATCAGGCCAGCAAAAGCAATTTTTTGACTCGAAAAAAGACTATCCTGAAACTCAAATTTTCTATGAATCGCCTCATCGTGTGGCAGATACGTTAGAAAATATGTTAGAAGTCTACGGTGACCGCTCGGTCGTCTTGGTCAGAGAATTGACCAAAATTTATGAAGAGTACCAAAGAGGTACCATTTCAGAGTTATTAGAAAGCATAGTTGAAACGCCACTTAAGGGAGAATGCCTTCTCATCGTTGAGGGTGCCAGTCAGGATGTGGAGGAAAAGGATGAGAAGGACTTGTTTTTAGAAATCCAATCTCGCATCCAGCAAGGAATGAAGAAAAACCAAGCTATCAAGGAAGTCGCTAAGATTTACCAGTGGAATAAAAGCCAGCTTTACGCTGCCTACCACGAATGGGAAGAAAATCAATAAAACGACTAAACAGGGAAGTTTGCCTTCTTCCCTTTTTTTGTTATACTAGTAGAAGAAAAAAATAGAAAGATTTGTGGGAGTGAAAAAGTCCTGTGGACTTTTTCAGCCTGAGCCAAGAAACTCGAAAGCGAAGTAAGTCCTGTGGACTTTTTCAGCCTGAGCCAAGAAACTCGAAAGCGAAGCAAGTCCTGTGGACTTTTTCAGCCTGAGCCGAGAAATTCGAAAACTCTTAAGTTTGATTGGCTTTTTCAATGTGAACCTTATCTTCACACTCCCAAAGAGGTATTAGTGTCGTGTCTCAATCTTATATCAATGTTATCGGTGCTGGTTTGGCAGGTTCTGAAGCAGCCTACCAAATCGCAGAGCGTGGTATTCCAGTTAAACTTTATGAAATGCGTGGTGTCAAGTCAACACCCCAGCACAAAACAGATAATTTTGCTGAGTTGGTTTGTTCCAATTCCCTTCGTGGGGATGCTTTGACAAATGCTGTCGGGCTCCTCAAGGAAGAAATGCGTCGCTTGGGTTCTGTTATCTTGGAATCTGCTGAAGCTACACGTGTTCCTGCAGGCGGTGCCCTTGCGGTGGACCGAGATGGTTTCTCCCAAATGGTGACCGAAAAAGTTGCCAACCATCCCTTGATTGAAGTGGTTCGTGATGAAATTACAGAATTGCCGACAGATGTTATCACAGTTGTCGCTACTGGTCCCTTGACTAGCGATGCCTTGGCTGAAAAGATTCATGCTCTTAATGACGGCGATGGTTTCTATTTCTACGATGCGGCAGCGCCTATTATCGATGTCAATACCATCGATATGAGCAAGGTCTATCTCAAGTCACGTTATGATAAGGGAGAGGCGGCCTATCTCAATGCTCCAATGACCAAGCAAGAGTTTATGGATTTCCATGAAGCCTTGGTCAATGCGGAAGAAGCTCCGTTAAATTCTTTTGAAAAAGAAAAGTATTTTGAAGGATGCATGCCGATTGAAGTCATGGCAAAACGTGGCATTAAAACCATGCTCTATGGTCCTATGAAACCAGTTGGTTTGGAGTATCCAGACGATTACACAGGTCCTCGTGACGGAGAATTTAAGACACCATACGCTGTAGTTCAGCTTCGTCAGGATAATGCGGCGGGTAGTCTTTACAATATCGTTGGATTTCAAACTCACCTTAAATGGGGCGAACAAAAACGTGTCTTCCAAATGATTCCAGGTCTTGAAAATGCAGAGTTCGTTCGCTATGGTGTTATGCACCGTAATTCCTACATGGATTCACCAAATCTTCTTGAACAGACATACCGTTCTAAGAAACAACCAAATCTCTTCTTTGCTGGTCAGATGACGGGTGTGGAAGGCTATGTAGAGTCAGCAGCGTCAGGATTGGTTGCGGGAATTAACGCGGCTCGTCTTTTCAAGGGAGAAAGTCAAGCTATTTTCCCAGAGACGACGGCTATCGGAAGCTTAGCTCATTACATCACCCATGCTGACAGCAAACATTTCCAACCAATGAATGTCAATTTTGGAATCATCAAGGAGTTGGAAGGCGAGCGTATTCGTGATAAGAAGGCTCGTTATGAAAAAATTGCAGAGCGTGCCCTCAGCGACTTAGAGGAATTTTTGACTGTCTAATTTTTTTCAAAGAATTGCTCATGATACTATAAAAATCTTAGAAATTGTGATAAAATAGGTAGGATAAAAAAAGGAGAGTGAAAATGGCGAATCCCAAGTATAAACGTATTTTAATCAAGTTATCAGGTGAAGCCCTTGCCGGTGAACGTGGCGTAGGGATTGATATCCAAACAGTTCAAACAATCGCAAAAGAGATTCAAGAAGTTCATAGCTTAGGTATCGAAATTGCCCTTGTTATTGGTGGAGGAAATCTCTGGCGTGGAGAACCTGCAGCAGAAGCAGGTATGGACCGCGTTCAGGCAGATTACACAGGAATGCTTGGGACTGTTATGAATGCTCTTGTGATGGCAGATTCATTGCAACAAGTTGGGGTTGATACTCGTGTACAAACAGCTATTGCTATGCAACAAGTGGCAGAGCCTTACGTACGTGGACGTGCCCTTCGTCACCTTGAAAAAGGCCGTATCGTTATCTTTGGTGCCGGAATTGGTTCACCTTACTTCTCAACAGATACAACAGCAGCCCTTCGTGCAGCTGAAATCGAAGCGGATGCTATCCTTATGGCTAAAAATGGTGTCGACGGTGTTTACAATGCCGATCCTAAGAAAGACAAGACAGCCGTTAAGTTTGAAGAATTGACCCACCGTGACGTTATCAATAAAGGTCTTCGTATCATGGACTCAACAGCTTCAACCCTCTCAATGGACAACGACATTGACTTGGTTGTCTTCAACATGAACCAACCAGGCAACATCAAACGTGTCGTATTTGGTGAAAATATCGGAACAACAGTTTCAAATAATATCGAAGAAAAGGAATAAGAAAGATTATGGCTAACGCAATTATTGAAAAAGCTAAAGAG
>CAUQZY010000007.1:0-36834 GCA_963522395.1 uncultured Streptococcus sp. | reverse complement strand
TCTTTTGTGCTAAAATAGACTTATAAATTGAAAATAAGGAATGTTTATGAAATCGGGTAATGGTTTTTGGAAAGGCTGTCTCTATTTTTGGGGCTTCTTGTTCTTACTGGGCCTTTTGGTTCAATATGCTCTTCCGCTTGCGGCTTGTGTCCTGCTAGGCTATGGTGGTTATCGTCTCTATAAACGTTGGCGCTATCCTCTTTTGCAGGATCGTTCGCTCGATGATCGGATTGAGCTTTTAAAAGCTCGTATTCGTCAAGCAGACAAAGATATTCAGCAGTTAGAGGGAGTCTTGGTAGAGAAAGGCTCAGATTCCTATAAGAGTTTGGCTAATCAAGTATTGATCGAACTGCGGGAAATTCATCAGGAGGCGGATCGTCTCAAGTCCTATATCGATGATGATGTTTACAACCGTATTGACAAAAAGGTTCGTACAGTACGGGCAAACATCGATGTTCAGCTAGAACGTTTGGATAGGGAAAGTCAGGTAGATCTTGAGAATGCGGAGCCAGAGGAATTAGCTCCAGAATTGTCTCAGACCTTGACCAACATTGCTATTGACCATCAGGCCATTTTAGACAAGATTGCTACCTCTGCTGAAGGGGATAAGGAAGAATTGACTGCCATTCATAGTTTGAAGATGGAGAAGTTCAAAACGATTCTGGAAGGCTATTTAAAGATTAAGGCCAATCCGAAGAACTATAATCGAGCAGAAGAACGTTTGCAACAAGCTAAAGCAGCCATCGAACAATTTGACCTTGAGCTGGACCAAGTTTTGAGAGAACTCAATGAAACAGATATGCGTGATTTTGATATCAGTCTGCGTATCCTAGAAAAAGATCGTAAAGAATAGGTTAGAAACAAAGGAGTAACCATGACAGAATTTAATTTTGATATTGACCAGATTGCCAATAATACGGTAGCTAAGGTGGATAAAACAACCCAAATCATCGAGACCAATACTGGCTCAGACAAGACCTTGACCTTCTTAGAAAAGCTGAGCCCTGAGCAGCAAGAAGGAATCAAGGCGCACGTGCCCCAGTTAGTAGACCAGTTTGTCACAAATCAAAATGCTCTTTTGGATTTTGGACAATCTGCTGTAGAAGGTGTGAACAATACGGTCAATCGTATCTTGTCAGAGCAAAAGAAACTGCAGATTCCCCAAGTGGATGATCTACTCAAAAATACTAACCGTGAGTTGCAAGGCTTTGTAGTTAAATACAAGAACGCTGAAATTGCTGAGTTAGAAGAAAAGCCAAACTTTTTGCAACGATTGTTTAACAAGAGCAAGAATACCCTACAAGAATTTTACTTTGACTCAAAAACAGTAGAGCAAAAGCTCGATGGTATGGCTGCCGCAGTGGTCAAGCAAGAAGATGTCTTAGCTCGAAATATCGTCTCTGCTGAGATGTTGATTGAGGACAATACCAAATCTATTGAAAATCTAGTGGGAGTGATTTCCTTTATCGAAGCTAGTCAGACAGAAGCTGGCAAGCGCGCTGCCGAACTGAAGGCCCAAGCTGACCAACTCAATACAAGTACGGTAGAATACCAAACCAAATCACAAGAATTGGCCCGTATGGCTGAAGTGGTCAATACCCTCGAACAACAGCACACCGAGTATGTCAGCCGTCTCTATGTTGCCTGGGCAACAACACCTCAGATGCGCAATCTTGTGAAGGTGTCATCTGATATGCGTCAAAAATTGGGCATGCTTCGTCGCAATACGATTCCAACAATGAAGCTTTCCATTGCCCAACTGGGTATTTTGCAACAATCAATGAAATCAGGTGTCGTGGCAGATGCCATTGTTAATGCCAATAATGCTGCCCTTCAGATGCTAGCTGAAACCAGCAAGGAAGTGATTCCACAGATGGAGAGAATTGCACAAAGCCCGACAGTCGCTGTCGAATCGGTTACCAAACTAGCTGAAAGTCTGGTCGCTCAAAACCAAGGTATCGTCGCAGCTATTGAATTGGGACGCCAGAAACGTGCCCAACTAGAAACAACCATCGTCAAGTCCGCAGAAATGATCAACGATTCTGTCAAACTACGCGATGAGAAAATCGTCCAAGCCCTTCTAGATCAAGGAAAGGCCGCCCAGAAAGAAGTACAAGAATAATACACAAGTCCCCTGTAATGTAGATTTGCAGGGGGTTTTGCTTGTTTTAGTAGAAGTTTGAAGGTCAGGGAATTATTATTAGATTCAGAGAGAATGCCCTAGAAAACCTTTTCACTACTAGTCTTTTATGATACAATAGAAGGAAGTAAAGGCGTTGTTTTTTCGATGTCGCAACGCCTTGGATAAATGAAAAGGAAGAGTCCCTATGGTTTTCAGATTTAAGCAAATAACTAGCTTGCATATATATATATATATATAAACTCGCGTTTTCATACCCATTTTCAAAACCTGCCAATCTTTTTGGTAGGCTTTTTGCGTTATAGAAATGGGGTATGAACATGGCTTACACGTTATCAAAAGAACTAGAACAAGAACTCATCGTTTCAGCCCCTGAGTTACAGCCTAGTTATACTGCCATCGTAGAATACCTAGAGGCTATCAACCAGAAAGAAGCATCTGGAAGCAATTCTCAGGAACTCCAGAACCAGCTTGCTATTCAGCTGAAACGTTTAGAAGATTTAGTGCAGGGCTATATCCAAATAAAGAAGAATCCGCATCACTACCTAGATGCAGATAAAGATCTGACGGCAGCCTATCAAGCCATTAAAGGGACGGAGCAAGATCTTCTCAAAAAATTGCAATATCTCAATCAAGCAGCTTTGCAGGATTTCCATATCAGCCAGAGACTCTCTCCTAAAGACGAGACTGCTATCCCTGTAGCAGGAAAAGCCAAAACCAAACAGGAATTGTCTATCGAGCGGGATTTGATTAACCAGCTGACAAAGGGAGAAAGTCAATGGGTGTATCGACCTGAGTTAAATACTGAAGACCTCCTATGGGGAAACTTTTTTGCCAAGCTGGAAGCCAATAATGTCCGCATTTTGCAAGACCATCCCCTTACAAATTCAGAGAAAAATCAAATCAAAAACCAGCTCAATTTTGTCAACTTCTACGAAGCAGCCAAGTGGATAGCAGGGGAAAATGGCATTGCCAAGGTGCAGGTTCAACGTGAAGATGCTAGTTTAGGAACCATTCGCTTGGAAGTCTTGTGGAGAAACAATGTCGCTGGTGGCAAATCCAGCTATGAGGTTGTCAACCAAGTCATCACAGGCGGAGAAGGGATTCGCCAGCGCCGTGGGGATGTGACTTTGTTAATCAATGGTCTGCCCATGATTCAGATTGAATTGAAAAGCCGTTCTCATCCTTATATGGATGCCTTTCGTCAGATTAAGAAGTACGACCAAGAAGGACAGTTCAGAGGCATTTTTTCAAGTCTTCAGATGTTTGTCATCTCTAATGTCACAGACACCCGCTACATCGCAACTGCCAAAGCCAACAAGCTAAATGAACGCTTCTTGACCAAGTGGGTGGATAGTGAAAATAGACCTCAACCTCAACTATTTGACTTTGCAGAGTCTGTCTTGTCGATACCGAGAGCCCACGAGATGGTCATGCAGTATTCTGTCATTGATGATGACAAGAAGGCCTTGATTTTATTGCGCCCCTATCAGGTACATGCCATTGAGGCTATCCGTGAAGCCAGTCGCAAGCGCCAATCGGGTTATATCTGGCATACGACTGGTTCAGGAAAGACCCTGACCTCTTATAAAGTTTCGCGCAATCTGCTCCAGATACCATCCATTGAGAAGACAATCTTTGTGATTGATAGGACAGACCTTGACCAGCAGACGACCAGTTCTTTTCAGTCTTACGCAGAGAACGATATGATCGATATCGACGAGACCGATGATACACAGGAATTGGTTAAAAATCTGGCTTCTGATGACCGTCGTGTCGTTGTGACGACCATCCAGAAAATCAATGCTATGATTCGTCAGTTTGATGAAGGCCGTCACCAAAAGGTCTATAATCGTATCAAACAACTCAAACTAGCCTTTGTCGTCGATGAATGCCATCGCGCAGTGACTCCTGAACGCCAACGCCACCTAGAGCACTTCTTTACAAATTCTCTCTGGTATGGGTTTACAGGAACACCTATCTTTACAGAAAATAAACGTGAACAAAAAGGAGACCTTGCTCAGACGACCGAAGAGCAGTACGGTGACTGCCTCCACCAATATACCGTCAAAGAAGCCATTCATGACAAGGCGGTTCTTGGCTTTAATGTGGAGTATCAGACAACCATGCCTAGTTGGGCAGAAGATGAGATTGACGAGGAGCGTTATGATGACGAAGGTCACATGCTTGCCGTATTAGATGCCATTCTCAATCGCTCAAGGCGCAAACTCGGTTTCCAAAATGGGGTAGGAAAAACCTACGAAGCCATTTTGACCGTCAAAAGCATTGCCCGTGCGCAGGCTTATTATAACCTGATTAAGCAAGTCAAAAATGGAGAAAAGTCTTTAAGCATTTCGGAAAATGTTAAAAAGGTCTTGCCAGACTTTCCTAAGGTTGCTATTACTTACTCTGTGACAGAAAATGAAGCAGACTCCTATGTCAACCAAGCCTACATGGAGGAGAGTTTAGAAGACTACAATGCCATGTTTGGTACCCACTTTAGCCTAGCAACCATTGCTTCCTACAATAGTGACCTCAACGACCGTTTGGCCCGTAAGAAAGAACGCTTTGCCTTCCGTGAGGAACAGTTGGACTTGGTTATCGTTGTGGACCGCTTGTTGACAGGCTTTGATGCCCCTTGCCTATCGACCCTGTTCATGGATCGTCAGCCCATGAAACCACAGCATATCATTCAGGCTTTTTCACGAACCAATCGCCTCTTTGATGAAGGCAAGAAATTCGGTCAAATCGTCACTTTCCAAACGCCTGACCGCTTTAAAGAAAAGGTGGATGAAGCTCTGAGCCTCTACTCAAATGGTGGCGAAACCAGTGTCTTAGCCCCAGAATGGCAAGAGGAGAAGGCCAAGTTTCTTGAGAAGGTTCATCAACTATTAGCCATCGCTCCAAGTCCAGAGCAGGTGCCTGATTTGGATACAGCGACAGATGCAGAATTAAAACGCTTTGCCAAGGCTTTCCAAGAATTTGACAAGCTCCTATCCTCTATACAGGTCTATTCGGACTATGATGAGAAAGTCATTCTCAGAGAGATTGGCCTCAGCCTGGAAGACATCGAGAACTTTGCTGGCCAATATCACAATGTCATCGAAGAACTCCGCAGACGTAGACCAGAAAATCAAGGAGAGGACGGCGTCCTCGTGGATATCGAGTATGAGCTTGAATCCATCCGCACCGACGAGATAAACTATCACTATATCCTCTCTCTCATCCAAGCCCTGATTGAAAATCGGGAAAACCTCATCGGTAAAAAGGAAAAGAGTCTGGTAGATAACTATATCGAAGATTTGAACAAATCCAATCCCAAGTTATCCAACCTCATCTCCAAACTCTGGCAGAATGTCCAAGCAGATGCCAAGAGCTATCAGGGTCAGTCTATCATCCATAAGTTGGATGAGATGATTGAGTTAACAACCCAGAAAAAGATTCGTGAAACGGCAGATTATTGGCAGATAGGAGAGGATGAACTCCAGTTCGTAGTGGACAACTACCGCATCGGACGAGACAAGCAAAATGGTGAAAAAGCCATTACCGAGTCTCAGGACTATCTGGCTTATAAGGAAGTCCACGGAGACAAGGCGCTACCAAAACTCAAATACAAAAAAGCCCTCAAAGAGGACTATATGCGCATGATTTCAGAGGATATCCTACCGCTAAGGGGGAGATAGGTTTAAAAGTGGTCAGAAAGATAATGTTGGGAAGGTTTTCGACTAATTAGGGTCAAAATCCCCCTATCTTCAAGGTGCAAGAAAGCATCCTTGACCTTTTTCTTAGAGTAATGATGGTTGGACTGATTGGCCAGTTGGATGATGCTTCTATCTTCTATACCATCTCTCTTATCATCGACAAAGAGCTTGGACTGAGCGAGGAGAAACAAGATGTATTTCTCGACTTCTTCCAGCCCTTCTGTCTGCTCTATCTTAACTTTATAGCGATTCAGTTGCTCTTGTTTTTCAAGGAGGGTTTGGATAATATTTTCCTGTCCTTCCTTGATAAAAGTCAACAAGGTTTCAACGAAGAAGGTAGCATCGGCACGGTTGAGATGATCACCAGTATTCATAAAAGACTTATAGTAGTCTTGCTTATGGTGATTGATTTGTTGGGACAAAACCAAACCTGAGAATTTATCGAGTTTTCTAGACAAGTACTTGGCAAGGATATAGCGGCCTGTCCGACCGTTACCGTCATAGAAGGGATGAATATTTTCAAAAAAATAGTGTCCAGCACAAGCCTTGATAAGGTTTGGGATAGAATGGTCGTTGATAAAACGAATCCACTCTGTCAGCATGACCTGAATCTGTTCCTCCTTTTGAGGTGGGATATAGATGACTTTGCCAGTCTTGTCGTCTTGGATAAAGGCCGATTTCTGTCTAAAAAACTCTCCATCGAGTTCATCCTCTGGCGAGATTTCTCCTTGTGTTAATTGGTCATAAATCCCTCTGATATCTTCAAGTGATTGGATTTGGAGAAATTCATCCTTAAGGATTTGTTGGTACATTCGCAGGGTGGAAAGATGTTTGATTTGTTCGGTCTTATAGGGGTCTTCCTCTAGGAGTTTCTCCACATCGACCAACTCTTTACGAGTTGTATGGATACCTTCGATTTCATTTGTGGAAATAATCGATTGGTAGAGCTGTTCTTTATAAAACTGATCGTGGGCAATCTTGGGGAGGGTATCAGCTATTTCACTAATTCGTTGAGACTGCTGTGAGATAGTTTCCATTAGTTGGGAAATCCCAAGATGCAGGGTAACAAATAGAGGGTATTGGCTTGTTTTGACAGTATCGCGTTGCATTAAATGAGGATAAAGAGATGTCCTAATGGAGCTGTACCCCTGTAAGCGTAATTGATACTCTTCCTCATATTGGTCACGATGACTGTAGTAGATTTTTCTAAGTTCTCTATAGTTCATATGTAGTCATCCTCGTATTTCAACGTTTTTTAACATTATATCACAAAATAAGCCTACCTATTGTTTCAAAATAGGTAAAATTGAAGGATAGGATAGCATAGTTGCCGTTCTAAAGTGCAAAAATGGCCAAAATTGAACAATAGAAATGATAGATGAACGTTCTAAAGTGTAAAAACTGCCAAAATTGAAGAATAGAAGTCAAAAAAGAAAATCTAAAGTGTAGAAATGAGAAAATTGAGTAGTAGAAAGGGGGAGATATAGTGATTGACAAATATATAGTTGTGGGAAATGGATTCGATATGAATATTGGCCTAAAGTCTTCCTATCAGTCTTTTTTGGATGATATAGGTGAGAATTATAAATTGAAAGAACCGTCAAACTTTTATAAGTTTAATCCACTATTCCAAAAAGATATTAACGACAATTGGTCGGATTTCGAAGGAGTGTTTGAGAATCTTATCTTTAATGCTAATTCAATTGAGGACAAAAAACTAGCTTGTCAGACGGTTGATACATATAATCAAGCATTGGAAAGGTTAGAACTTCAATTTTATACCTATCTTAGTCGAGAATATCGTCGATGGAAACAACGAATAGGAGGCGAAGTAAATCCTGTATACCGTTCGATTTTTAGAGATTCTAAGGTTTTCAATTTTAATTACACAAATACTTTGGCAGATATTGGACTGCAGGATTTAGCAGATAAAGTTTATCAAGTTCATGGTAGCCTAGAGAATCGCAACATTATTTTTGGTGGAGGCTTTCTAGAACACGATAGAATTTCTGAGATAGTTTTACCTAACTCGACGGATAATGATAAGTTAATGAGAATTAAAAAGGATCATCTATTATTAAAAGAAAGAGATGAGATGCCAAGAGATATCGAACCAGATGATGAAATGGATCTTTATATCTTAGGACATTCGATAGCTGGGACAGATTTGAACTTTTTAAGTAAATGGATAAAAAAAGCGAGAAAGATTTATCTATTTTACTATAAGCGGGATTATAGCGATAAGATGCAAACTCTTCTCCAAAATTTTAAGCGTGATGTAGTCGAAAAAGTTCAATTGATTCCTTTTGTGGATGTATTAGTAGATAAGGAACAAGCTTTGGAGTTCAATCTGTCTGGAGAAAATCTTTCAGAAGAAGAAAAAGGTGAAGAAGAATTACTTCTTTTTCAAAAGCTTTTTAATCTGAATATTCCTAAAAATAAGGAATTTGAAAAGATTTGGATAACAGTTTCCTCCTTGGAATGTTCAGACATTCGATCGATTCAACTTAAAAGTGATGCAGACTGTAAAGGGCTAGAGTGGATATTGAAGTTTATCGAATTTGGGGAAATTGATGAGGGTAAAGAAATACCAATTGAGTTTGAAAGTGTAAGAGAGTGTGTAGGATTTCCCGCTTTGATTTTTTCAGATTCCTTTAAAGTTTTACTAAGAAATTGCTCAGAATTGAGGATAAAAGATTGCTCGATTTCTACAGATGACTTATTCGATAGTTTGAAAGGAAGTACATGTAGTGCTATTCGTATTTGGGATAGCAGACTAACTACTGTGAAAGAATCTATTGACCTATCGGATTTCCCAAATTTAGAGGAAATAGAAATTCAAAATTCAACCTTTACAAGCGATATTTTGCAAGAATTTGGGATAGAGTTTCATTTCATCCAGCCAGGGAAGGAACAACTAGAATTAAAAGTAAATGTAGATTCTCTACATTTGATTAAAGAAAGGGAGTAATATGACAAAGAAACCAAGTTATCGCTTTGTGAGATATACTGAACCTTGGGAAGAGAAGAAGTTGAGTGATGGTATCTCCAAAATAGGAGATGGTATTCATGGGACGCCTGTTTATTCTGAAGATGGAGATTATTATTTTATAAATGGAAATAATCTTGTCGATGGGAAAATTTTTTTATTTCCAGAAACTAAAAAAGTTCAAAGTAACCAATTAACAGTATCAGATACTAGTTTAAAAAAAAATACTATTTTGATGTCTATAAATGGAACAATAGGTAGTTTAGCGTGGTATAGAGATGAGAAAGTAATGCTGGGGAAAAGCGTAGCTTATTTAACAACCGAGGAATTTGATAGAAAATTTATATATAGCATTTTACAAGCTCCTAAGATTGTGAAACATTTTAATAATAATTTAACTGGTACGACTATAAAAAATTTAGGTCTAAAGACTATTAGAGATACTGTCATTTCCCTCCCCTCCCTCCCCGAGCAAACTGCCATTGGTTCTTTCTTCCAAGATATTGACCAGCTCATTAGCCTTCAACAGCATAAGTTGGAGGTGCTCAAAGAGCAGAAGAAAACCTACCTCAAGCTCCTCTTCCCAGCCAAAGGACAAACCAAACCATCCCTTCGCTTCGCAGGATTTGAAGATGACTGGAAGGAAGTGAAGTTGGGGGAAGTTACGGATAGGTATGATAATTTAAGAGTTCCAGTTTCAGCAAATGAAAGAATTTCTGGGGATACTCCATATTATGGGGCTAATGGGATACAGGATTATGTAGATGGTTATACACATGATGGCGAGTTCATTCTTATTGCCGAAGATGGCGCAAGTGATTTAAAAGATTATCCAGTACAATATGTAAATGGAAAAGTTTGGGTAAATAATCACGCTCATGTTATTCAAGGTAAAAAAGATTTGATAAACAATATTTTTTTACTATTTGCAGTAAAACAAATTAACATTGAACCTTTTCTAGTGGGAGGGGGGAGAGCGAAGCTAAATTCGGATATAATGATGAAACTTCCTCTACATCTTCCAACCCTCCCTGAACAAGAAGCCATCGGTTCTTTCTTCCAAGACCTAGACAAGGCCATTGCCAAGCAAGAGGAAAAAGTCAACCAGCTCAAAGAAAGCAAACAAACCCTACTCAGAAAAATGTTTATCTAAGATACAAAGACTGTCAAAAGCCCAGTGATTCGTTTTTAAAAGAGTTTATCGTAAAATGAGTGCGAACGAAGTGAGCTTTTAGAGGATATTTTCCGCCATGGTGGTATCCTATACAATAACAAAGTTATTGTATAGGACGGGATTTTTGAGACTCTGGGCTCAAAAATTAGGGATGAAATTCCGAAGGAAGTTGCTCCCGTCCGCACTATTTAAGGAAAATATAAAAAAGAAAAATATTTTAAAACATGGAATACTACTAACAACATAAATTGATAGGAGACCCTATGTCACAAACAGATTTATCAAGACAACTCTACCAATCCCTCTGGAATGCCGCAGATATCCTGCGTGGCCAGATGGAAGCCAATGAATACAAGTCCTACCTCTTGGGCTTGATTTTCTACAAGTACCTATCCGACAACATCCTCCAAGCCGTCTGTGATAACTTGGACGAGAACTTTGAGTCCTTCCAGCAAGCGCAGCTTCTCTACGAGGAAAACTTTGCGGATGCAGATGTCCGTGAAGACCTCATCGAGGTCTTAAATGACGAGCTAGGCTATGTGATTGAGCCTTCTCTAACCTTTACCAAGCTGGTTCAGTCTATCCACGAAGGAACCTTCCAGCTAGAATCCCTATCCCAAAGTTTCCGTGATATCGAGCAGGCCAATGAGAAATTTGAAAATCTCTTCGAAGATATTGACCTCTATGCTAAAAAGCTAGGCAACACGCCACAAAAGCAAAACAAGACCATCTCTGAGGTTATGAAACAGCTCAACGACCTCAATGTCTCTGGTCATGCTGGTGATATCTTGGGTGATGCTTATGAGTACTTGATTGGTCAGTTTGCCAGTGATTCTGGGAAAAAAGCTGGAGAGTTCTATACACCTCAAGCAGTCTCTCATCTTATGACTCAGATTGTCTTTGCAGGGCGCGAGCATCAAAAGGGCATGTCAGTTTACGACCCGACCATGGGTTCTGGTTCTCTCTTGCTCAATGCCAAGCGCTACAGTAAGGAAGCTTCGACGATTTCTTACTACGGTCAGGAGTTGATTACTTCGACCTTCAACCTTGCTCGCATGAACATGATGCTTCATGGGGTTGCGATTGAGAACTATCACCTCAGCAACCACGATACTTTAGACGAAGATTGGCCAACTACGGAGCCGACAGATTTTGATGGGGTTTTGATGAACCCACCCTATTCACTGAAGTGGTCAGCAGATAGTGGCTTCTTGCAAGATCCTCGCTTTTCAAGTTATGGAGTTCTTGCACCTAAGTCCAAAGCGGATTTTGCCTTCCTTCTTCACGGTTTTTATCACCTCAAGCATAATGGAGTTATGGCCATTGTCCTTCCTCACGGAGTTCTCTTTCGAGGAGCAGCCGAGCAAAAGATTCGCCAGCACCTATTAGAAGAAGGGGCTATTGATACAGTTATCGGCTTGCCAGCAAATATCTTCTACAACACCTCTATTCCGACAACTATTATTATCCTTAAAAAGAATCGCACCAATAAGGACGTCTTCTTTATCGATGCCTCAAAAGAGTTTGAAAAAGGGAAAAATCAAAACAATATGACCGAAGATCATATTGCCAAGATTTTAGAGACCTATCAAAAACGCGAGAATGTCGAGAAGTTTGCCCATCTAGCCAGCTTTGAAGAGATTGTCGAAAATGACTACAACCTCAACATTCCACGCTATGTCGATACTTTCGAGGAAGAACCCGTTGTTCCCCTCGCCGACCTCGCCGACCAGCTCGCAGAGATTGATAAAGAGATTGGAGAGGTAGAAGCCAGACTCGCACACATGCGCAGCCAGCTAGTAGGCACAACACCAGAAGCCCAAGCAGAATTAAGCGCCTATCTTGAAAAATTGAATGAGATTTAGGGAGTAGGCTAAGAATGAAAAAACGCAGGACGGTCTGAGCCTGCGTTTTGGTTTCTGCAAATGTTCCGAGAATTATTTTTCCTTCCTAAAATATAATGTTGATTAAATTTGTTTTTTAAGACGATTGTCACGCGAAAAAGTAAATTTGATTGATAATTAAAATCATTGATTTTATCGTGTTTCTAAGATATATTTTAAAATATTCACGCGAAAATCACGCGAATATTTGTAATCAAAATTCAATTGAAAAACATAGTCATTCGAATGATTTGACTTGCAATGTAGTGAAATTAACAAAAGAAAAAACTCTTCCTATAATTTTTAGTTTTATCCTTGACTTCTTCTAAACATAATTGAAGAACTAGATACAGTTTTAATTTGTGGATGGTTGTTATAGAATTCGATTTGCCCAATAATAGCAAGATCATAATTTTGATGTTGGTCTATTTTATCCTTGTTTTTCCCTCTATATATAGTTGTCTTTATTTTCCACTCGCCATCTTGTTTGGTCTTCACAATCAATCTGTATTGAGTCTCCCCCAATTTAGTTTTAAATTCTTTAACTTCTAAATGGACGCTCCCATAAAATAGAAAGACGTTATTTTCTTCGTCCTTATCAAACCAGCTCTTCAAAGATTTTCTGGGGATACATTTTCTAGTATTAGGTTGACCTTCTCTTCCGACTAATATTGTAAAAGGATTATCGCCTTCATCATTAGCAGGAATTTGATTTTCTTCTCGTTCTCTTGGCAACATTCGATTTAACATTGCTTCAAGTCTATCTTGCATCTCCTCCTCACCTAAATTACTAACGTAATCCTTGATTTCCTTCCTGGATACAGATTCATATTTGAGAGAACAATCTGCCATATGACCTGACGACGGTAATGTAGACAAAAAAGCTCTTTTTTTTGATGTTTTATGAGTAAATGCTAGCTCAGCAATCCTACATTCTGGACAAAATATTCTACCCCGGTAACTCGATATATCTCCACTTTTTTGTTCATATTCCTTTTCTAATTCATCTAAATTATGAAGTCTTTGATCCCCAGTGAAATAGAATTCTTTAAATTTCTCTCCCATTTTACCTACTCCTTAACTCGATAATATTTCATATATACTATATTATACCTAATTCAAAGAAAATGCTATTATAAACTTGAAAGTAAATTATAGAAATCTTATTTTTGGTTAAAATATTGATAAACAGAAGAAATTAATAATATCGTAAGAGCTATAAATAATTAATTCTACTAGTTAAGAGCAATATTTAGCATCATACATCTAAATTAATTTTATAATGAGTTATTACTTCAACAAACCAACTCCTTTACACATTGATGGTATAATGATATGGAGGAATTACTATGAAAGAGAATTTAAACCCTAATATTGACCCACGTATAAAATTCAAATTGTTACCACCAGCTACTATTATTAAAAATTTTGTTGATGGAGAGCCCGATTGTAATTATGAGAACTATTTACTAGAGCTACTTAATAAGTCATCTCATTTTAAAGATAAAGGGCAATCTCCTTTCTCTAAACCGTTAAATGAAAATAATGGTCAATGTGATGCAATCTCGAAAAGTTATGAAATAGACTTTAAACTATTATCATCTAGCACTAGATTACAAGCTAGTCATTTGTTTTCTATGGGTATTAGCAATTATGGTGGTGGTATAATTGGTACTCATGAAAGTAAAAAGAAATTCGGTGAAGTAAAAGCTACTCAGATTCATGTTGCATTCCGAACAAGAGATATATCAGAGCTCACTCGATTAGGGGAAAACTTTTTAAATATTAGAAAGTATGGTATTGAAAGAGATATCATAAAAGTGTTGAAAATGCTGGAAAAACAGAAAAACCTTTTATTATTTTTTCCATATTCGTTTAAGCTGATTGATATACTCGAGACAGATAATTCGGATGATATTATTGTAAGTGCGTTAAATTATGATTTTCACTCACTATTTGAATACAGAAGTTTAAAAGCAAAGGAATTTGAGACTTATTTTGTAACTATATTTCAAGATAGATTTTATATTTTTTCTATTCTTGACGACACCCTCTGTTTAATTGAGAAAGTAGATTGTATGTCACTGCCTACATTTATTAAATTAAAGAATTACCATCTATAAGGAGGACGAGTTATTGATCAATCCAGATTTTTACAAAAGAGTAGCAAAGATATTCTGTGGAGATGGGGATGTTTACTTATAAATCAGGACCTCAGCTAGTTTCTTTTTTCAATACCCATTTCCATACTCAAGATAGTTATGGTCAGGGTTTTCCTACAAGATGGATATATGTTAATGATAAGCTATTGGACTTTTCATCTAGAGGCATTATCAATTCATTTTTCAACCTTATACTCAGCAAACAATATCTTTTAACAGAGCGTCAGATAAGTGAAGTGGATGCTTTAGAGCATCAGCAGAAAATAATAAATGAATTAGATAAAATTTGTTCTGTTTATTCTTTAAAACTCTCAAGAAGAGGAAATGAATTTTATTTAGTAGAAATTGATTTAGATTTAGTTGAGATTGGAAAGGGTGGCTTTGCTGATATTTATTTCCAAAAATCTACAGGATTAGTGGTAAAAAAACTAAATGAGGAATCTGTGAGACGACAATCGTTGAGAAGTAGGTTAAAAAGAGAGTATGAAATAACTAAGTCTTGTTCGGATATTGAGAGCATTATTCGAGTATTTGATTTCGATAGTAGTAATTGTTCATACACAATGGAAAAAGCCGATGATACATTGGGAAATTATATTGAAGCAAGTGAGCTGACAGAGGACTCTAAGCTCAATATATTGCGTCAAATACTTTATACTATGTCTCTTGTCCACCAAAGAGATGTTCTGCATAGAGACTTAAGTCCAACCAATGTTTTCTTCGTGAATGGGATAATTAAGATTGCTGATTTTGGATTAGGAAAAAACCTAAATACTCTGACATCTCATCAAACAATGGACACAACTTCCTTTGGTCAACTCTTTTATTGCGCGCCAGAGCAATTAATACTTTTAAAAGATGCTGATAAACGAAGCGATGTGTATTCACTGGGACGTATTATTAATTTTGTTATGACTAAGAATCCTAATATTTTTTCTCATTCACTTCGTTCTGTTAGTGAAAAAGCTACGAATTTAGAACCTGATTATAGGTATCAAGATGCTACCGAAATGTTGAAGGCATTAAATGCATGGTTGAGCATTAGAAGCGACGAAACATTTAAGAAAACAATATGGGGAAAAATTAATCACGGTATTTTTGATGATGACATAGAAAACTATATTTATGAAATGCCAGCAAGAGAGTTATGTCAAGCATGCATCAAAAAAAGTGATGTTTTTATTGAAAGCTTAATGGTCTTTATGAAGTTAGATGATACGCACGCGATTTATATCATTCAGACGATTCATTCTAACTACGAGCAATATTTGAAGCGATTTGAAGATGCAGATCCTTTCGCCACTCTTTCTTATAGAATTTTAAAGGGACAATTTTCCTTCAATGTCAATGAAGTGGCTGCTCAGATTTTACACTATGTGGCTTATGAAGTTGGGCGCTTTTCTGCTCAGCATAATATAGATAACTTGATTGAAAATGGGATTGAACCAATGATTGAGTCCATATTAGAAAGGTAGATTAGGAGGAAATGTAATGACAAATGATGAATATTTCAATGAAATAGAGACATATTTTAATAAATTAAGAGAATATCGTGAAGAATCAAAGTCAATAGCTGCAGATATTATTGGTGAAAATTTTACTGAAGATGATATTTTTTTTATTTCTGCACTTAACAGACGAGTTCAATTTATTGATGGAATAATAGACTTATTAAGAACGAGAAATCTGACTTGTGCAGGAATCTTAGTACGAACACAACTTGATAACCTTATGAGAGTCTTCGCGGCTTTTATATCAGAAAACAGAAGATTATTTATTAAAGAGACTTTAAGTGGTAAAAGTATTAGAAATTTGAAAGATAATCAAAACAGAAGGATGACTGATACCAATCTTAAGAAAAGGATGTCAGAGTATTATCCTGAGATTGAGGAAATTTACAATAAATCATCTGGTTATGTTCATTTGTCTGAAGTCGCATTTCATCAGGCTTTTTGGACAGAACAATCTGATGGAGATTTTGGAATTAGATTTTCAGTTGGTTTGTCTCCTAGGGAAGAACTAAATCCTATTCTAATTGAGTGTGCTGAAGTATTCTGTCACTTTACAGAGATTGAATATGATTTTTACCAAAAAATCATTGATTCAAAAAAAGTTTTTGATAATAAACAAAAAGAGATTTAAAAATTAATGTAAAATATATTGAAATTGAAATATCAATCTTGATAAAAATAGAAAAATCAATAATAAGGTAAAATGAATTATGACGACAGAGAATATAGATTCAAAAATCACATTAATGTCAATTACTCGTAATAGATATGGTGATGAGTTAAACATTCGTGATTGGAATTGTGAGTTTAAAAAATGGGAATTGCAGTTGATTTTAGATGGTCAATATTATAAGTTTTTGAATAAAGTAAAAAGGGATTATAGAGTAGACCAAAAACCTATATATCGGGAAAATCCAATAATGTGGAAGGTTATACTTAGAAAAAAACCAAACGCTAACTATTTCGTTTCTAGCCTAAATATTATTAATCATAATATTACTGAAATAGATTCTATTTCAGAAGAGAGTGTTAAGGACAAAGGGCATTTTATTGCCGATTCATTTGATAAATTCCTACTTACAGAGGATGAACTTAAGGAAAATAAATACGAGGTTCAACAATTTTTTGGTCTAGGGAACAAGAGCAATATCTCGCCTCAAGATTTTAGAGCTAATCGAAACTCCAAGGAATATGCTGGACAGTTGAGATTTGAGCAAAAAGTGAGAAATTATCTTGAGAAAAGTACTAATGCAAATGAAGAAGTTTATTATGAAATTGAGGAAATTAAGATAGAAGAAAAGGTATTAGGTCGCAGAATATTCATTCATTGGAATCAAAGTGATGAAGCTGATATTCATGTATTTATTCCAGAAGACCGTGATTGAGAGTTTATACGTATATTAAAAAGAGCAATATTGCTCTTTTTTGATTTTAGACGTATTGCTTATTTGTAATTTTTCCATTTGGCTATAAGCTATCTTTTTCAATTATTTTTACATCAATTCGAGGTAGTAATTTTGTAATTTCATAAAAAGCAGACTCTTTCATATTCATAAATTTTCTATAGTTTGGAACTGATATTACATTTCCATCGGTTATTCCTCCACCTATTGGTCGTAACTGACAATAAAAGAAATTATTTTCTAGATTTTCCATAACTTTATTAGCAAAATCTTCTCCCTTTGCTTCTTTAAATAATTTTCTAAACAATTTCTCCCATGCTGCATCATATTTACGAAAAACAAAAACCGGTTTTTGTGATTCCGTATTATATAAATATTTATAGATTCTTCTCAGTACAATGAACGCACCCAACTTAGATAAGTCTGAATTGAGAATAATCTTTTCACCAATGCCATTTTCACCTAAATCAGGTTGAGCACATGAAAAAGGATAAATTTCTAAATTACATATTTGTTGAGCAATATTTTCAATTTCCTTTTGCTTTCCTTCCAGTTCTATAAAATCTAATACCTTATTTATCTGAATAAGTTGAGAATAATACTCTCTCAAATAGTAATAATTTTCTAACAGATTTTTTTGACTTTTTTTAGACTTGTTTTTGAAATCGAACTCAGATTTTAAATCAAACATATGTTTAATCTCACTCATTAAATTGCTTTGATTACTATAAATGATATCTTTGACGTCTTTAATACTTTTTAATTTATATCTTCTTTCTATAATTGATTTAATATCAATTTCCCTTTCTTTATATCCTTTTAAGATCTTTTTAATATTTTTAATAGTTTTCTTTTTTTCAGTACCAGCTATCAAAATCTCGGTTTTTCCATAATATCCTTTTAGGCTTGTTTCCTCGAGACCTTTATCAATTTGATTATCTTGATAAGCCCCTAAATAGCCTCTAGGATTTTCCAAACAGTGGAAAATAGTAGCTGTATCTATATCTCCATGAAAATGAGTTGGAATTTGGTAGCGCATATTCAAATGACTACCTGCTTTTTCTATTTCTTTTTTTAAGTCATCTGATAGAATCTTCAGCCAAGAGAAGTCCATAGTTGTTTCAGACTTCTCAACTTTTTTTATAAATTCATTAATCAGATTGTTACCCTTATCTTGATGCCAAGGGCTAAACTGTTCTAAAAAAATTTCTTATCTTTAAAGTAAAAAATCTCTACGTTGTCTTGGGGTATGATTTCTTTAAAATAATCTTCTAAATCTAATTTTAATTGTTCCAAATTTTGATCTTCATGATTTTTCATGATATGTCCATCCTACTTTATTGATTTATTACTATTAATTCTTTAAACCTATTATACTACAGTATTTCTACATTAGTTCAAAATCAATTTTCTAGAAATTGAAGAATGTATTACATTTAATTTTGTTGTGAAGTTAGTTCTTCCTGTTTCTTATATATCCGAACATCTAATTTATTTCACAAAAAATATAGTCAATACTATAGTCATTCGAATGATTTCCCTTGCAATATAGTGAAATTAACAAAAAGAAAAAACGCTGATCAAGCGTTTTTCTTCTGTATTGATTCGTATTGAATGCTTACTTAACCTCTGTAAGGAGTAGACAGAGTTCTATACAACCCCTCAAAACCTTTATTTTAAAGGCTTTATAATTTATTGAAGAAAAAATGTAGAGACAAATGTAGAGACGATTAAGTAGATAGTTCAGCTATTTTATCTAAATAAATATTTACTGCCTCTAATTTCTTCTTCGGTGCTAACTCGGCGTATGTATCCATAGTTGTGTTGATAGATTTATGTCCCATACGAACTTGTAGTTCTTTCCAGTTTGCCCCAGCATTTAACATCATTGAAGCATGAGTATGTCTGAAAATATGGAAACCGTAATCAGGTAAGCCAAGAGAAGTTAGTCGTTTTTTTAAAGTAGCACGTTCGTTTCTATCGCACATATAATTTCCATAAATCGTTGGAAAGATTAACTTGGATTGAGGTAGACCTTGTTTTTTGAAATAGTTATTCATTTCTGTGTAGAAATCCCTAAGGTCAGTGAGAGTAGAGCTTGGAACGGGAACCTGACGATTACCAGAATCGGTTTTTGCGGTTGGTTTACAAATCATACATCCTTTAGTACCAAGTTTCTTATTGGCACTTTTCCACATCAATGTTTTATTTACAATAATTTCATTGTTTGTGAAATCCAAGTCATTTATTTCTAATGCTAGAAGTTCATTGATTCGCAATGCAGAAGCGAGTAAGGAATTGCAGATGGTAATAAATCGTCGATTAGCTCTGTTATTAGGTAAAGTTTTTAAGAATGCTAACCATGTTTTTAATTCTTCATCATGTAAGACCATAGTTCTACGAGAAGCTAATTTAGGCTTTGGAGGGATTTTAATAGTTTTCACTGGGTTTTTAGTTAATCCAAAATGTGTGATGCCAAAATCGAAAATATCACTAAGTTTGTGAGTGACTGCTCCAAAGTCTTTTGCACTACCTTTTTCAGCACGTTTTTTCCCTGATTCAATCGATGTTCTAGCTTTTTGGGCGAGATTGTTAACCCATCTTTGAATATCGGCAGATGTGATTTTTTCAGGAATGTAATCCCCGAATGCAGGGATGATGTAATTGTATACGTATCCCTTTACTCTATTGATTGTATTATGAGAAGTAACCCAAACTTGATAATTATTGAACCATTCTTCTGCAAGTTCAGAAAAAGTGGATAATTGTTTATCTTCTTTCCTCGTTCCACCTGCTTTTTCAAAATTAACTCTAGCCGTTAGGATTTTACGGTCAAGTTGCCGTAGTGTTTTAGCTGTTATAGACGTTGTTACTTGTTTGCCTGTTTTTTCATCGATACCTAAGTAAAGGCCTCGTAAAATATAACTAACCTCTCCGTTTGAATTTGTTTTTTTAATAACTTTTTTGTTATTGTAAGTTATAGTTTCAGATGTCATAATGCCCTTTCATTATACGGATATAAAATAGAAAGGCTAAAATAGAACATTTTCTATACATAACAGACAGTTCTATTTTAGCATAATTCATGTTATTTCTCTAAGAATTGGAGAACATTTTCAAGTTTATAGTAAACAGTTCTGGTTCCTTCTATAGGTGGTTCCAGTCGTTTTAGTCCTTTCTCTTCCCAAGATTTCAATGTATTCGGAGAAATTTGAAGGAGATTCAACAGGTCTTTTTGGGTATATAGACCACAATAATTGAAGATGTGGGTTTCCTGTTGTAGGATTTGTAAGAGATTTAGTAGTAGGTTTTTAATTTCAAATAGTTCTGAGTTCATTATTGTTATTCCTTTCTTTGAATAGTTGTTTCAAACTGTGTGAAGAAGCTATTAGCACGATGTATTGACTGAGACTCAAAGGGGTTCGTGAAAAAGTTGCTGTCATCTTTTTCGTATTCCCGACTCTCATTGTTATAGTGTGTATAAAAGATATTATCCTTTTCAACTAGTATGGCTGTTTGTATTCGTCGTTCTAGCTGGTCGAAACGGTCAATTCGTTTACTGGTTTGAAAATTATCATACAATTCCTTTGGTGAGTAAGGGCTAGTTATGAAGATTAGTTCAGCGGTTAATGCTTTATCTATATATCTAGAAGGTAAGAAAACATCGAAATTATAAGGGTCTAGAATTTTCAAAAGGTCATCATATCGAAAGCTATCTGGTCGCAGTTCGTCAATAATGATAGTTTCCTGGTTTTGATAACTCTGAAAAGGATCGCGACTTGAGCCTGTTACAAAATAAGAGGTATTTTTATTTTCTGCATAAGTCTTAGCCAGTCTTGTCTTACCAAGTCCAGACTCACCATAGATATAGACTACTTGTTTTGTCTTTTGTTCATACTTCATACGATTCAGGAATTCTCTTCCTAATCTTTCTTGCCTTTTTTCGGCAACAGCTTTAAGTCGCGTACTTGCTTTTGCATATTGACTTCCCGTTAGCTCAGATTCAATCTCTTCTAGAGTTAATAAACCGTCATAAAGCATATCTAGATATTCTCGTATTAGTTCCCCTTCTTTTTTACTTTGGTTTCGCTCTACTTGTTTTCGAATGTTTTCTAATTTTTTAGCAAAATCAAAGTTACTTATTACTTCCGAAATAGGATACTGATATTTATTTTGAGCATCTTTAGTTTGGTGAACAAGATAACTAAAACCATTATTAGGATGCTTGAAGAATTCTAATCGTTCGATTTGAGAATCTTCACGCTTACCATTTCGTTCATTAATTTCCCAAGCTATGCTATGTGGGCTACGAGCATGTTTGAAATACATCATGAGATGAATATGGGGTTCTACAGTTTCTCCATCTTCATTAACATCTTTATCATGTAAAATGCCTGCCCAGAGTAATGGCTCTAATAGCTTAACGATTCTATCAATTTCTTCTTTCCAATCAGATAAAATAGCTAGTCGCATTTGTTGTGTATACATGATTGCACGCTGTTTAGGGATTTTTTTATTTGTTTTTTTCTCTGAAGACATTTCAAGAATTTCCTTTCGTTTTGTTTTTGGCACATTGGCACAGTTTGAATGCGAGACAATGCCAAGACCAGTCTCGCAGGATTGTTAGTATTAAGGATATTTAGAGTAAGTAGTATCATTGGCACAGTTTTGTAATATAAAAAAATGGTGGAAGGACTTTTTGTCTTTGACAAAGTCCTTCCACCGATTTTAATTGTGAGAGCCTGTTGCTTGATACCAACGACCGTCACTAGGCGCTATGTTGGTAAAGAACAATTCGGGTTCTATAGTGTGTAATTTTGCTTTAATAGCAGGGAATATTTCTTGTACTTTCAAGAAACTTTCGTGATTGTTTGGAACTTTCCACCGTAATATAGCCCCATCTTCTGTATAAATCATCGATAAGGTTAACAAAGAACGATTGGCCTTGTTGACGATTGATTTTTGAGTAGAAATCTGTTTATTTTGAGTATCGAGAATAGAATCGGACTCAAAATGGGCAAATTTTCTCAGTTCGTAGGTTGCTCGTAATCCTTTGAGCATGTATTTTATATCACTTTTAAACCAGTGATAAAGGAAAAAAGAGAAAAGTAGTATTGAAAAAATTATCAAAGGATAGAAAAGAAAAACAACATTTTGATAATTAATTTCAATGTTCAGATTCTGTTGAATCAAGATAAGTATAAATATAGGGAAAAAGCTTACTACAGTTCCTATACATAAGATTTTGAATAGATTATACTTGTTTATCATAAGCACCTCTTGTTATAGTATGGGGTGAGGAGCGACATGATGTTGCTGTCATGCTTTCCATCACTAAATTTGACAATTCCTGTCCCTATTCCGCTAGGAACAACAATATTTTCAATATGAGCGTTTGGCAATAAAAACTGAGTGGTGTTAGTATTTATCTCTCCCAAAATAATAGAACAGTTAATTTGTTCTCTAACTGCAAGATTTCCTCCAAATACGGTAGCATCAAAACGTTGGGAAACTAGGATAAGTGAAACTTTGGTAGCTCGACCTAGGAGAGCCACAGTTCCTAATAGTTGTGCAAACGTATCTCGTGCTTGTTTTGAAGAACCCTGAACAAGAGCGAGTAGCTCATCTATGATAATATATTTGCGTTTTAATGTAGCTCTTGGGTTTTCTAAAAGTATTTCTTGACGTTCATAAATCTTATTGATAGCATCCCCCAGAATTTCATTTACTTCTGTGATAAAACTATTTAAGTTAGCCCCTCTTTTCGGAGATAGGACAGACAGATTTAATTCACGACCTAGAGAATAAATATCGGCACGTTTAGGGTCTACGGCTACAATATCGTCAGTTATTTTACGAATACACCGAATAAGGTATTCTAGGAAATAACTTTTTCCTGAACCAGATGAACCACTGATAGCTAAATGAACAACATCATTTAGATTGATACTAACTTGGTTTGACATGAGCGGAATCCTAATTTCGCTAACTTCTTGATTTATAAAATGTTGGATATCAGGAATAGTTAGTCGAGTTGGAATACCATTTACCCAAGGGAAGAAAAAACCTCTAGCAAGATTAGGGTCACCTGTCTTGTAGGGGATGAAAATCGCATTACTTTGTAACATAAGCGTTTTATACGGGTAAAGAATGCCAGAACAGATATCTGCTATCTTAAAATACAGGTTTTTATCTAAAACATAGGAAACAGGAAGATTGGGAATGAAAAACATTCCCTTATCTTCTGCTTCTAAAGAAATGGAGAAAGAGTTTGTAAAGCTCGTTTCTCCGTTTATATCTAGTGTATTGTTGAGATTGCTTGTAATGAATTTAGCTAATTCATTTTCAGACATAGGCATTTTAATAGGGATAGTCATAAACTACCCCCTAAGCTTTGTGAATGCCTGTGGCACGGAAATACGCATTTGATTTAATCTGAATTGCTTCTAATTTATCAAATGCTATTTTCTCACCAATGTTAAATTCAGATAAATCTGGTTTGTTATCCGGAAGAAACTTCACTTTAAAAGGATTATGAGTATCCGTAGCAATCCAAATCTGATAACCAATAACTTTATCTGTCCGCTTATCGTCTTTATATTCATACTGTGTTTCTATTTGCAGTCCTACAATATAAGTTGTTTCATTTCCAAGAAGTTTCTCAGCATTTTCTGAGCTATAATAGCTTGATGATTTGACTGTGAATGTCATATTTTTGACCTTTCTTATTAAGGAGGAGAATAATTTTTATTCTACAGGAGTAATAGTTGTATTTAACAACTATATGTTGATTTATCTCATGGTGCCCATCTCTTATATATATATTGAAATGCCACGCGTGGCTAAAGGGAGTTAAGGTCAAGTGATTTTATGTCATCAAAAATTAACAAAAATGTAACATAAAAACACTTGACAGAGTGTTAATTTTTAGATTATACTCCCTTTAGGGAAATAAGATAAGAGATGGGCAAGAGATAAGAAAAAAATTTTTTTCATAAAGAAAAAGGGGAGTCGGGGCGTAGCCCCGTTGAGATAAGTTAGTTTCGGGTACCCGAAACTAACTAGAATGGAGCATTGCATAAAATTTTATGCAACATTAAAAATGTAAACGGCTGAACTTTTCTTGGCTGTTTTTTTTTGTTTTCTAAAAGAAAAAATGAGAGTTTTTCAACTTATAATTTATAGTAAAGTTCAGGAAAAATAATTTATAAAATCCTCAGAAATGGCTTGACAAAAGCATTTCGGGGGGGGGTATAATATAGTAGGAATATTTTAAATGAGTCTATAAATCGAAAAAGGAAGCGCTTGCTTTTTGGTTTTGTTAACGACTTTTATAAAGGAGACAATATGAAGAAAAAAGATATTTTGTTAGGTGCTGGTTTGACAACTATTCTTGTTGGTGCTGGTGCTGTAAATACAACTGTCCATGCGGAAGAGGTTGATTCTGGTCAACCCAATCCTACGGTGAAGACGACCCCTGTTCATGTTACTGAGCAAGACGTTAACAATGCCAAAGCTGATGTAGATAAGGCAAAAGCTGATGTAGACACAAAACAAGGCACAGTTGACCAAGCAAAAGCCGACAAAGTCAAAGCCGATGACAAAATTGCATCAATCAACAAAGATATTGACACAGCTAATAATGCAAACAAAATCATCAATGCACAAAACGATGTAATCACTAACAAAACAGCGGACAAGACAAACGCAACAAATGATTTGAATGCCGCTAAAGATGGTGAACGTGATGCGCATACAGCACTAGACAATGCTAACACCGCAAAAACAGAGGCTGATAATGCTCGTGGCGCTAAGAAAGCTGATGTGGATACGAAACAAGCAGACCTTGACGCAATCACAGATGCTAACGTGCGTAAAAATATCACAAACACAACTGATAAAATTTCAAACGTTGATAATGATTTGAACGCTAAAGGTGCACAAATCACAGCTACTGACACTAAAATCGCCGCGAAACAAGGGGAAATCGATAGCTACAAAGTTAAAGTTATTTCAACAGATTTAAACCCTGATGAACGTAATCACACAGCTCATGATAATCTTAATGATTATGAGTATAACCATGGATTCTTCCGTAACAACCAAATGGAACCGGTTAACTTCCAAGGTGTTGACATCAAAGAAATTGACGCAACTAAAGATATGGTTGATTTCGCAGAAGCTTTAGCAGCCTATAAGAAAGCGCCATATGATTGGACAACTCGTAAATACAAAGAACGCCCAACATACCGTTACAAGGTAGATAACAAAGGTATTTCAGACGCCTTTGTCAAATTGCTTAATCAACTACGTGTTAATAACAATTTGAAGGGTGATATGGTGGTTGACGATGAGTACCTTGCATACGCACAAAAACGCGTAGATGAAATGCAGAATACTGGCATCTTGACACACAGAACAACATTAACAAACAAACCGGGCTACATCGAAAGAGTGCAACCAGACAAGAACGTTGAAAACATCCTTGGTGGAATGGCAGGTCAAATCATCGGTCGCGATGGTGAATATTTGACATTTGACCATATCGTGACTAATGAAACTTTGGCTTATGATATGTTGTTGACATATTACTCAGATTATGCAAACGTGCGAGGTTTGAAATACGGACACCGCAAAAACTTATTGACACCAACAGGTGGTAAAATGGGCGTTGCCATTTCAACCGTCGATGGAAAAGATAAAACAACTTATTTCGGTTCATTCAACGCTAGTGCGCACAAAGGTTCAACCTATGAATGGGATGAAAATGACCAAATGTTCCATTCCCTAAACCAAAGCCAAGATGAAAAGGATTATTGGAACCATAGCAACAACTTTAATCAAGATGACCCAATGAACCCAACATTCTATGGTAAAAAGATGAAGTTCATCGCAGACACTCATTATGTGTTTGTTAAGCGTCAAATCATCGATGACCGACCAAAAATGCAAGCAGAGTTAGATGCATTGAAAGCTCAAAAAGCGACACAAGAGCGCGAACGTGATGCATTAGTTGCGAAGAAAGCTGATTTAACCCAAGAGTTGGATGCATTAAACGCCCAATTGAATGATATTGCTACAGCTCGCACAAATGCAACAACCGCTCTAAATCAAGCAAAATCTGATTTGGCTACGCTTACAGCAACAGCTCAAGACAAAGCAGATGCAGTCGTTCAAAAACAAAAAGAGTTGGATAAAGCAATAGCTCGTGTAAATGATGTAACTGCACGTATCAACACAATTCAAAGTGAAATTGACGCAGCAACAAGTAAACGTGATGATGCTATGCGTGTCCACGCACAATTGCCACAATTGCGTGCAAGTTTAGCGCAGGCAGAAGCCGATAAAACAAATGTGGAACAACGCATCACAGTTGCAGAGCAAGACTTAGCGGATGCCAAAGCTCGTTTGACACAATCTCAAGCTGACCACAAATACAAATCAGATATCTTTTCAATCGATAAGGTACTAAATGTATATACTGATGGTAACCGTGCCATTTCAGCAACACCGAAAGGTGCCCCAACAGTAGATGAATTGCCAGAATTGGATATCACAGCTGACATCCCAAGTGATTTGAATACAAAACAAAATCCTGACGGTATCGGAGCAACACCAAAAGTAGCTCCAACCGTAGATGAATTGCCAGAATTGAATATCACAGCTGACATTCCAAGTGATTTGAATACAAAACAAAATCCGGATGGTATTGGTGCAACACCAAAAGACGCACCAGTTGAGGATGAATTGCCAGAGTTGGATCCAAGTGCTATCATTGACAAGCCGGCAGATAAGCCAGCAGATAAACCAGCAGATAAGCCAGCGGATAAACCAGCAGATAAGCCAGCAGATAAGCCAGCAGATAAGCCAGCGGATAAGCCAGCAGATAAGCCAGCGGATAAGCCAGCAGATAAGCCAGCGGATAAACCAGCAGATAAGCCAGCGAATAAACCAGCGGATAAGCCAGCAGATAAGCCAGCGGATAAGCCAGCAGATAAACCAGCAGATAAGCCAGTGGATAAGTCAGCAGACAGGTCGGCAGATAAATCAGCAGAACAACTTGCGTTACCAAGTACAGGGGAAAATCCTAGGGTAGCAAATTCAATTGTTACAGTTGGCTACGGATTATTAGCAATGATTGGATTGGCAGGGTTCTTTACTAAGCGGAAAGAGACTAAGTAATTATATAGAACTATCTAGTGTCATGCTGGATAGTTTATTTTAAAAAGGAGAAGTAATGGCAGTAGAAGATAAGATTAAAAATCTATTAGATATGTTAGACGGTTATGGTTACCAGTATAAGTTATTTGACGATAAAGTTGTTGTTGAGAATCATTCATCGGATATAATACGAGCAGTAGAGATATTGGAAGAATTTTCTAAATATAATTTGATTCCAATGTACCGAACCACTTCGTTTAAAAACGTACCGAAATTAGTTTATTATTCCTTTATGACAAAACTAGAAGAGATTTATAAAGAAGAAGCAAATAGAATAGGGATAGAATTTAAAGATTTCTATTTAAAGGAAAGATACAAATTAAAGGAATATCCTGAGTATATGCATGCTAGTTTTTCTGATTATGGAACATTTATAATAGATTACTATGATACAGAAAGCTTAGTTATTAAAGGTTGGCCAGAGAATTCTGCGGTGAGTTTGGCTAGTAATGATAGAATAAAACAATATATAAATAAAGACACTTTTATCATAGATTTTAATCGTGTGAAAAATGTGGATAATCAAGCTAATCTGATGTATGGTTATTTAGAGATGATTGATGAAGAGCCTGAATTTTTAGAAGAACTAATTAGAAATCATAGCTCTAGTTTTTAAGTAGGTTTGTTGAGTACACACACGAGGTATTAAATGAAAAATATAAATTATTCAACATTTTTAAGTGCTAAAGATGCTCTAACTTTTGAAGAATGTCAAAACATTCATCAGACAATTCTAAACAATATTGGTAACGATGAGGAAATTTTAGAAGTATGGTCTGAGTTTTTGCAAGCTAGTATAAGCTATGCTCATATTCGTAGCCAGTGGTTGCTATGGGAACGTGAAGAGCGTCAGTAGAACAGCAAAGCATGAGCGAGTAATATATTGTCTAAAGCTTCTTAGTCGTTATCTAGGGCAAGAAGGTGTGGACGTTTCATGGTTTGATGCTATAGAGGATAACAGAAAGCAAATAGGAGATTTTGCTTGTTATATAGCTTATATCTACTCTATAAATGCTAGATAGAAAATGCAGGCTGATTAATGCCTGCATTTTGGACTTCAATTATTCATTCAAAAGATTTTACTATTTTCATGAATAAATTGAAGTGAAAGAATAAAAAAAGAAGAGCTACTCATCTGTGAAGTAGCTCTTCTCTTATATCCGTAATCTCTTTTTATTTATCTGAAAATGTAGAGAAAAATGTAGAGATTCGGCTGATTTGTATTGCAATACATTGAAATTTGAAATCTCAAGAATCGCTTAAAATCAGGGATTCTCACGCCTGCTGACGTGTAGTGAATCTCTATTTAACCTCTGTAAACACAACGTGTTTGCGAAGTTTTGGTGAGTATTTCTTCAATTGAAGACGGTCTGGAGTGTTACGTTTGTTTTTAGAAGTAAGGTACAAGCGTTCACCAGATTCTTTGTGTTCAAGTGTAATATTTACGCGCATGGTATCTCCCTTCTATTATTCAGCTGATGCAGCTTTAGCGATTTTACGTCCTTTGTAGTATCCTTTAAGTGATACACGGTGAGAACGTGAGTAATCTCCAGTAGTTTCGTCAAAGTTTACAGATGGAGCTGTTACTTTGTAGTGTGTACGACGTTTGTTTTTCTTCGCTTTTGAAGTGCGACGTGCAGGTACTGCCATTTTGATTTCTCCTTTAGGTATTTATATTCGATTCAATCTACTGATTTTCATCAACCATACTAGGATAACACATTTTTTTTGTAAAGTAAAGTTACTTGACAAAAAAAGATGAAAAAATTAGAAGGTCATTAACCGAATTAATCGAAATTTTCTGAAAATTCAAGAATTTTCTTCTGTTCATTGCTTTTAAAATGTGCTATAATAGTAAAAACTGAAATGGGAGGGAACAAATGACTGAATTAGATAAACGTCATCGCAGTAGCATTTATGACAGTATGGTAAAATCGCCAAACCGTGCCATGCTTCGTGCGACTGGTATGACAGATAAGGACTTTGAAACACCGATTGTGGGAGTGATTTCGACTTGGGCGGAAAATACACCATGTAACATTCACTTGCATGATTTTGGGAAATTGGCTAAAGAAGGTGTCAAATCAGCAGGTGCTTGGCCTGTGCAGTTTGGAACAATTACCGTAGCGGACGGGATTGCTATGGGAACGCCTGGTATGCGTTTCTCTTTGACATCTCGTGATATCATTGCGGACTCTATCGAGGCGGCTATGGGAGGCCACAACGTGGATGCCTTTGTTGCTATCGGTGGCTGTGACAAGAACATGCCTGGTTCTATGATTGCTATTGCCAATATGGACATCCCAGCTATTTTCGCCTATGGTGGAACTATTGCACCGGGAAATCTTGATGGCAAAGACATCGACTTGGTTTCTGTTTTTGAGGGTATCGGAAAATGGAACCACGGTGACATGACAGCTGAGGACGTGAAACGTCTTGAATGTAATGCCTGCCCTGGCCCTGGTGGCTGTGGTGGTATGTATACTGCTAATACCATGGCGACTGCTATCGAAGTTCTCGGTATGAGTTTGCCAGGCTCTTCATCTCACCCAGCTGAATCAGCTGACAAGAAAGAAGACATCGAAGCAGCAGGACGTGCTGTTGTTAAGATGTTGGAACTTGGTCTCAAACCATCAGATATCTTGACTCGTGAAGCCTTTGAAGATGCTATCACTGTAACTATGGCTCTCGGTGGTTCTACAAACGCCACTCTTCACTTGCTTGCCATTGCCCATGCTGCCAATGTTGACTTGTCTCTTGAGGACTTCAATACGATCCAAGAACGTGTGCCTCACTTGGCCGACTTGAAACCATCTGGTCAGTATGTCTTCCAAGACCTCTATGAAGTCGGTGGTGTCCCTGCGGTTATGAAGTACTTGCTGGCAAATGGTTTCCTTCATGGAGATCGCATCACATGTACTGGTAAGACAGTTGCTGAGAACTTAGCTGACTTTGCAGACCTCACACCAGGTCAAAAAGTTATCATGCCACTTGAAAATCCAAAACGTGCGGATGGTCCGCTTATCATCTTGAACGGGAACCTTGCTCCTGACGGTGCGGTTGCTAAGGTATCAGGTGTGAAAGTGCGTCGTCACGTTGGGCCAGCTAAGGTCTTTGACTCAGAAGAAGATGCGATTCAGGCCGTTCTGACAGATGAAATCGTTGATGGCGATGTAGTCGTTGTTCGTTTCGTTGGACCTAAAGGTGGTCCTGGTATGCCTGAGATGCTGTCACTTTCATCAATGATTGTTGGTAAAGGTCAGGGAGATAAGGTAGCTCTCTTGACAGACGGCCGTTTCTCTGGTGGTACTTATGGTCTGGTTGTTGGACATATCGCTCCTGAAGCTCAGGATGGTGGACCAATTGCCTACCTTCGTACAGGCGATATCGTTACGGTTGACCAAGATACCAAAGAAATTTCCATGGCCGTATCCGAAGAAGAACTTGAAAAACGCAAGGCAGAAACAACCTTGCCACCACTTTACAGCCGTGGTGTCCTCGGTAAATATGCCCATATCGTATCATCTGCTTCACGCGGAGCCGTGACAGACTTCTGGAATATGGACAAGTCAGGTAAAAAATAAACTCAAAAAGCAAGCCAAACTTCGGCTTGCTTTTTTTCATCTTTAAAAGTTATTGACCTGCTTAACGAGGTGGCAGTCCAAGGGCAATACGGCCATAGCGACTGATTCGTGTAATCTTCCAGGCAGGCGACCAGGTAACTTCAACCTTGACATCTTCGATACCCTCGATTTGTTTCAGACCTGCAACGATTTCGATAGGCAGGCTTTCGGCGCAATCGCAGGCAGTGTCGGTAAAGGTCATGACAATCTTGCAGAGACCTGTTTCGTCCAGATTGATTTCATAAATCAGTCCTAGATTGTAAACATCCAATTCCACATCTGTATCAAAAACCTTCTCTAGTTTTTCGATAATTTGGTCTTGCAAGGCCAAAGCGCGGTCATTGATTTTGATATCGTCTCTCATTACAGTCCCTCCACGTGATAAATATCCTCTATTTTCTCATAATTCTGACAATTTGGCAAGTTTTTGATGAATTTTCTGAAAAATATGATAAAATGAAGAAAATACTGAATCAAGGGGAAGCCTATGGAGCAGATTGGAAAAGTCTTTAGACAATTACGAGAGTCAAGAAATATCTCGCTGAGACAAGCAACTGGGGGACAATTTTCGCCGTCTATGTTATCCCGCTTTGAAACAGGTCAGAGTGAGCTTTCGGTGGAAAAGTTTCTATTTGCCCTAGAAAATATATCTGCCAGTGTAGAGGAAATCCTCTTTCTGGCGAGAGGTTTTCAGTATGATACAGATTCTGAGTTGAGAAAAGAAATCATAGATGTCTTGGATCCAAAGAATATAGCTCCGCTTGAGGACTTGTATCGCAAAGAGTATCAAAAGCGTGCCCATTCTCAAAACAAACAGAAACATATTTTAAATGCCATTATTATAAAGTCTTATATGAAGAGCATGGATGGAAGGGTAGAGTTAACAGCAGAGGAAGGAAAAGTCCTTCATGATTATTTGTTTTCTACCGAGATCTGGGGAATCTATGAACTCAATTTATTTTCAGTCAGTTCTCCATTTTTATCTGTTTCTCTTTTTACTAGATATGTACGAGAAATGGTACGTAAATCTGATTTCCTAATGGAAATGTCTGGCAATCGAAACCTTTTTCACACTATACTATTGAATGGCTTTTTAGCCAGCATTGAGTGTGAAGAATTTACCAATGCCTCTTATTTTAAACGTGTTATCGAAGAGCATTTCTATAATGAAAATGAGACCTATTTCCGAATTGTCTATTTGTGGGCGGAAGGTCTCCTTGATAGCAAGCAAGGTAGAGTCAAGGAAGGCCAGAAAAAGATGGAAGATGCTGTCCGTATTTTTGAGATGCTTGGCTGTAACAAATCTGCCGAATATTATAGAAAAACGACCGATTGTTGAATATCTGCAAACTAAGAAAATAATTTGAAATTTTAAGCGATAGAGCTATTGACCTCTCTCATGTCACTGGAGAGATTCTATCGTTTCTTTTTGCTCATTTTGTTTGTTGCATATATTCAAAAGTTTTTCCTCTAAAATTTCTAAGTGCTATACTATAGTCATACTTCACATAGAACTTATACTCTTCGAAAATCTCTTCAAACCACGTCAGCTTTATCCCCAACCTCAAAGCTGTGCTTTGAGCAACCTGCGACTAGCTTCCTAGTTTGCTCTTTGATTTTCATTGAGTGTTCGAACAAGAAGGGAGATTACCTATGAAACTATTGTTCAGAAATCAAGCTTATCGACTCTTGACTTTGTCACGCTTCTTCAATGCTTTTGGTGCTTCGATTTTCAACCTGGTCTTTATCGTCTATGCATCGACCTTGCCACAAGCCTCCTTTGCTGTTGCTATGGCGAATATTGTCATGATTCTTCCGACTCTCTTTACAGTTTTTGTAGGGATTCGGGCAGATTACACAAGGGACAAGGTCAAATGGATGGTCTATAGCGGCTTGTTTCAGGCGGTTTTATTTTTTCTGGCAGCTTTAGTTGTTCAGCAAGCTAGTCTCTTTGCCTTTTCTAGCCTGTGTTTAATCAATGTCATTAGTGATGTCATCAGTGATTTTGCAGGTGGCTTGCGCATGCCTCTTATTAAGGAAAAAGTAGCTGAAGATGATTTGATGGAGGCTTATTCTTTTTCCCAGTTCATCACCTATATTTCAGCTATTGGTGGTCAAGCTTTTGGAGTCTGGCTCTTAGGTCTATCGGTCAACAATTTTTCCCTCGTTGCGGGAATCAATGCCTGTTTCTTCCTAGTATCAGCCGTCATCCTCTTTTTAGGAAAAAGCAAATTGAGCCTGTCAATGTCATCTGCTGATGGTGAAATTCTAAAAAATGAGAAGCTTCCGATCAAAGAGCAGTTCCTAACGATTTATCGAAATTTACGTCTCGTTTTTCTTAAAGGTGGACAGAAAAACTTTGGATTCATGATCTTTGCTGTCTTGCTTATCAATGCCTTGGGTGGCGCTTTAGGAAGCATCTATAACATCTTCTTTTTGAGCCATTCTCTTTTGGACTTTTCTTACACAGAGGCATTATTTATCAGTCAATTCTGTGCTTTGTTAGCAATCATCATCAGTAGCCTTACGGGCAATGATTATTTTGGGAAGCAGTCCTTGCCTAGATTGATGATGTGGGTGACAGTAGGACTCAGTCTAGTTGGTCTAGCTAATTTATTCAATCAAGTCGTACTTGGTTTACTATTTATCTGTTCAACTCTGTATGTGTCTGGTAAAGTTCAACCAAAGATTAGTGCCATGCTCCTGAAAAATCTAGCTCCAGAGGTTCTAGCTCGTACCAGTAATTTTTTAGGTTTATTGTTTACCTTATCCATACCTGTGGGAACAGCCTGTTTTTCACTTGTAGCTGTATGGAATATACAGTTGACTTGGATGCTATTTGTTGGTTTTTCCTTCCTGGCTATTCTTTTGACAGTTATTAATCTCAAAAATGATATCTAAATCCTAATTTTTTTCTGACTGTTTTAATCCCTCTATTTATGGTAAAATAAGACTATTAAGTTTAAAGAGGATTCCCTATGAAATTACAAAAACCAAAAGGAACGCAGGATATTTTACCTGCTGAGTCTGCCAAATGGCAGTACGTTGAGGGCTTTGCCCGTGAGATTTTCAAGCGCTATAACTATGCAGAAGTGCGCACGCCTATTTTTGAGCACTACGAGGTCATCAGTCGCTCTGTCGGAGATACAACGGATATCGTAACCAAGGAAATGTACGATTTCTATGACAAGGGTGACCGCCATATTACCCTCCGTCCAGAAGGAACTGCGCCCGTTGTCCGTTCCTATGTGGAAAATAAACTCTTTGCCCCAGAAGTGCAAAAGCCAAGCAAGTTCTACTACATGGGCCCTATGTTCCGTTATGAGCGTCCACAGGCAGGACGTTGGCGCCAGTTCCACCAGATTGGTGTTGAATGTTTTGGCTCTAGCAATCCAGCTACCGATGTGGAAACAATCGCTATGGCAGCTCACTTCCTGAAAGAAATCGGTATCCAAGGTGTCAAATTACATCTTAACACTCTTGGAAATCCTGAGAGTCGTGCGGCCTACCGTCAAGCCTTGATTGACTATTTGACACCGCTCAAGGAGACCTTGTCTAAGGATAGCCAACGTCGTTTGGAGGAAAATCCTCTTCGTGTCTTGGACTCTAAGGAAAAAGAAGACAAGGTGGCAGTAGAGAATGCACCGTCTATCTTGGACTTCCTTGATGAAGAAAGTCAAGCTCATTTTGATGCTGTGCGTCAGATGTTGGAGAATCTTGGAGTAGACTATATCATCGATACCAATATGGTGCGTGGTCTGGACTACTACAACCACACCATTTTCGAGTTCATCACTGAGATTGAGGGCAATGACCTGACAGTCTGCGCGGGTGGTCGTTACGATGGTTTGGTTTCTTACTTTGGTGGCCCTGAAACTGCTGGATTTGGTTTTGGACTTGGTGTAGAGCGCCTACTTCTCATCCTTGAAAAGCAAGGTGTGGCTCTCCCTATCGAAAACGCCCTAGATGTCTATATCGCAGTCTTGGGTGAAGGAGCAAATGTCAAGGCCTTGGAATTGGTACAAGCTCTTCGCCAACAAGGTTTCAAAGCAGAGCGCGATTACCTCAACCGTAAACTCAAAGCTCAGTTCAAGTCAGCCGATGTCTTTGCGGCTAAGACTCTCATCACTCTAGGAGAAAGTGAAGTCGAAAGCGGACAAGTGACGGTCAAGAACAACCAAACAAGAGAAGAAGTGGAAGTGTCACTTGATGCAATCAGCCAAAACTTCTCAGAAATCTTTGAAAAACTAGGTTTTTATACTCAATGAAAATCAAAGAGCAAACTAGGAAGCTAGCCGCAGGTTGTACTTGAGTACGGCAAGGTAAAGCTGACGTGGTTTGAAGAGATTTTCGAAGAGTATTAATGATAGATAAACTGGTCAGGAACCCACTCCTGACCTTTTTCTTTTGCAAAATGACAAAAATCATAAACTTTTTGACAAATATTCTTGTCAAAAAGAAAAAGATGTGTTACAATGTAAGCAAGTTAAGAGAAAAGGAGCAAGGAACGATTATGTGGGCATTAGGATTTGTACCTCTTGTGATTATGTATTATATCTACCATTCCCAAAAGGTCAAGAAACTAGAGAATAAAATCAAAAGAATTGAGCAAAAACAGAAAGGAAATAAAGAAATGTCAAGAATTTTAAAAGAATTGATTGGGAAAACACCGACAATCGTTGGACAAGTTTTTGGAACAGATAACTGGGAAGTTGTGGATGTTGATGAGGAATGGGTCAAGCTACGTCGTGTTAATAAAAAAGGAAAAGAAAAATTCAAACTACAACGCATTGAGGATATCCAAACTGTTGAATTTGACGGAAAGTAGGTGTGTAACATGCAACTAAAAAATCGTCTAAAAGAGCTGCGGGCTCGCGATGGCCTCAATCAAACCGAACTAGCCAAGCTAGCAGAGGTTTCCAGACAGACTATCAGCCTATTAGAACGGGACGAATACACCCCGTCCGTTGTGATTGCCTTGAAAATATCTCAGATTTTCAACGAAACAGTCGAATCGGTATTTCGCTTGGAGGAGGACGAGTGATGAACAAGTATAAAGTAATCTATTATGTAGTTGCCATAGCTCTATTAGTCAGCGTGTGTCTACTAATTGGAACAAATCTAGGATGGTTTGATCTCTATTACAGTGACCAATTTATTTGGGCCTATTTTGCCCTCATACCAGTAATCGACTGGATTGAAAAGAAATCCAAAAATTTAGCAAGTGAAAAAGGAGAATGAATATGAAAAAGAAAAATAAACGTGTCTTGTTATTTTTAATTCCTGTTGTCTTGGGAGCTTTCTTGTACATGTTTGTAGATATGTTGAAGGCTGGTGCCGAATCCCACGGAATTATGTTAGATGTAAAAGTCTTGCTACCCTGGATATCAGCTATTGGTTTACTATTAGGTTTTGTTGGTATTCTTTTGACGTTCAATTTCTTAAAGAAAAGCAGAAAATTTCACTCCCTGTATCAAGAGGAAATAGATGATGATCTGAATGAAACCTATTATGTGCAAATGTATCGTAATCTTGAGTTTGGAAACATTACTTCTAATATTACAAGTGTAGCGATTTTATTGGCTCTTGTCATCTCAGGTAGTGAAGTAATTGTACTCGATGTAAGTCGTATAACATTTTCCCTTTCCTTTTTGGAATTAGTGCTGTTCTTGCAGAGTCAAAAATATCTTTCTAAAACAATTGCGATTGTTCGTCAGTTTGATTTGGATCTTTTCTCTACACCAAAGGAGGTCTTGAACTATATTAATTCTTATGATGAAGGGGAGCGACAAGCTAATTTGGAACAGAGTTTTCGAATTTTATTCCAATTAAATAACTATGTCTTACCAGTCTTATATATTTTTCTTTTTATCATTTCTTTCTTGACAGGAGAGATTCAGTTACTAGCCTTCTTGCTTGTCGGAGCTATCCATGTTTATATCAATGTGATGCAGTTACCTATGGTAAAACGTTATTTCAAATAAAGGAGTTTCTATGATTCGTGTTGAAAATGTAAGCAAAAGTTTT
>CAUQZY010000006.1:0-39108 GCA_963522395.1 uncultured Streptococcus sp. | reverse complement strand
TGCGAGATATTGAGACCAAAACCAAGCAAGACAACGGCATATTGGAGCAATTTTTTAGAACTAAAGGTCAACCCAGCATCCAGTTGTTTATAGGACGAGAGAAAGGGATGTAGGAGCATGCCTATGAAAATGGCAAAAACGGGCGCGCCAATAACAGGGAAGAATCCTCCTAAGTACCAAGATACGATAGAAATGAGAAGGCAGGCCAAGATGCCTGCTCCATTTTTTGATAGAAATGACATAAAAACCTCCAAATAGAATCTGTTACCATTATAGACCTTTAAACAGGAAAAGTAAAATAGAAAGTGGAGCTAACAATTATTTGACAAGTAGTGCTAATTATGTAATAATCTTACAAGAACTGTAACGAAGTCTTGGCAAAAACAAAAATACCAGAGCTCCACCTCTGGTATTTCTTTTTGTCCAGTTACATTAAAACTAAACTCAGGTTATATTTTTTTGTCGTGCTTATCTAACCACTTTCTGACTATCCACTCAGAAATGACATTACCGATAATAGTAATCAGTAATGGTGCTAGAATAGTTGTAACGAAGATTATCAAAACCTCAATACTCGTTGAAAATCTCATGATACGTTGTCATCTGCGGCTTACCTAACTTTAGTTATGCTTTCACCTTGATTCCTAGTCTCATGAGATTTTAATTGAGTATTCTAAAAACATAGTGTTGTAATCAATTTAAATTAACATACTTCAATTTGTTATGCTAGCGTTATTCTATAATGTATTTTTGCGGTCGGGGGGCTTTTGTAGTATAATAGAGATACGTTTTGAAAGTAGGAGGTATCTATGGACTTAACTAAGCGCTTTAATAAACAGTTAGATAAGATTCAAGTTTCGTTGATTCGTCAGTTTGACCAGGCTATTTCGGAGATTCCTGGGGTCTTGCGTTTGACCTTGGGGGAACCTGATTTTACAACGCCAGATCATGTCAAGGAGGCGGCTAAGCGAGCGATTGATCAGAACCAATCCTACTATACAGGGATGAGTGGTCTGCTGACTTTACGTCAGGCAGCCAGTGACTTTGTTAAGGAAAAGTACCAACTGGACTATGCTCCTGAAAATGAAATTTTGGTTACAATTGGGGCGACAGAGGCTTTATCTGCTACTTTGACGGCTATTTTGGAAGAGGGAGACAAGGTACTCTTGCCAGCTCCTGCTTATCCGGGTTATGAACCAATTGTCAATCTAGTTGGGGCAGAGATTGTCGAGATTGACACAACTGAAAATGGTTTTGTCTTGACTCCTGAGATGTTGGAGAAGGCTATTTTGGAGCAGGGTGACAAGCTCAAGGCGGTTATTCTCAACTATCCAGCAAATCCGACAGGAATTACCTACAGTCGGGAGCAGTTGGAGGCCTTGGTAGCTGTTTTACGCAAGTATGAGATTTTCGTTGTCTGTGATGAGGTTTACTCAGAATTGACCTACACAGGCGAAGCCCATGTGTCTCTGGGAACCATGTTGAGAGATCAGGCTATTATTATCAATGGTCTATCTAAATCACATGCCATGACAGGTTGGCGTTTGGGACTGATTTTCGCTCCTGCGGCCTTCACAGCCCAGTTAATCAAGAGTCACCAGTACTTGGTGACTGCCGCAAACACCATGGCGCAACATGCTGCGGTAGAAGCCTTGACGGCTGGTAAAAACGATGCGGAGCCTATGAAGAAGGAATACATCCAGCGTCGGGACTATATTATCGAGAAAATGACTGCTCTTGGTTTTGAGATTATCAAACCAGACGGTGCCTTCTATATCTTTGCTAAGATTCCAGCAGGCTATAATCAAGATTCTTTTGCTTTTCTGAAGGATTTTGCTCAGAAGAAGGCCGTTGCCTTTATCCCTGGTGCTGCCTTTGGGCGTTACGGAGAAGGCTATGTGCGTCTGTCTTATGCAGCCAGCATGGAGACTATCAAAGAAGCCATGAAACGACTTGAGGAGTACATGAGAGAAGCATGATTCAGTCTATCACGAGTCAAGGCTTGGTGCTCTACAATCGCAACTTTCGTGAGGATGACAAGTTAGTCAAGATTTTTACAGAGCAGGCTGGCAAGCGGATGTTTTTCGTTAAACATGCTGGCCAGTCTAAGCTGGCACCTGTTATTCAGCCCTTGGTGCTGGCACGATTTCTCTTACGAATCAATGATGATGGGCTCAGTTACATTGAGGACTATCATGAGGTGATGACTTTTCCCAAGATTAATAGTGATCTCTTTGTCATGGCCTATGCGACCTATGTGGCAGCTCTTGCAGATGCTAGTTTGCAGGATAATCAGCAGGATGCTCCCTTGTTTGCTTTTTTGCAAAAGACTTTGGAGTTGATGGAAGCAGGCTTGGATTATCAGGTTTTGACCAATATTTTTGAAATTCAAATCTTGACTCGATTTGGAATCAGTCTCAATTTTAATGAGTGTGTCTTCTGCCATCGGGTCGGTCAGGCTTTTGACTTTTCTTTCAAATATGGAGCCTGCCTCTGTCCAGAGCATTATCATGAGGATGAGAGACGTTGCCATCTCAATCCCAATATCCCCTATCTGCTCAATCAGTTTCAAGCCATTGATTTTGAGACTTTGGAGACCATTTCGCTCAAGCCTGAAATCAAGCAAGAGCTACGCCAATTTATGGATCAACTCTACGAAGAGTACGTTGGGATTCACCTAAAATCAAAGAAATTTATTGATTCCCTAGCAGACTGGGGACAATTACTAAAAGAGGAAAAGAAATGAAAAAAATCGCAGTAGATGCCATGGGAGGCGATTACGCACCCCAAGCCATCGTTGAGGGTGTCAATCAAGCCCTAGCTGACTTTTCAGATATCGAGGTTCAACTCTACGGAGATGAAGCTAAAATCAAGCAATATCTGACAGCGACAGAGCGCGTCAGCATTATCCATACGGATGAGAAGATTGATTCAGACGATGAACCTACGAGAGCAATTCGGAAGAAGAAAAATGCCAGTATGGTATTGGCGGCCAAGGCTGTCAAAGAAGGCGAAGCAGATGCTGTCCTTTCGGCTGGGAATACAGGCGCTTTGTTGGCTGCTGGATTCTTCATCGTGGGTCGTATTAAGAACATCGATCGACCTGGACTTATGTCAACATTGCCGACTGTAGATGGGAGAGGTTTTGACATGCTGGACCTCGGTGCTAATGCGGAAAATACAGCTCAGCACCTCCATCAATATGCGGTTCTAGGTTCCTTCTATGCTAAAAATGTTCGTGGCATTGCGCAACCACGTGTTGGCTTGCTCAATAACGGAACAGAGAGTAGTAAGGGCGACCCGCTTCGTAAGGAAACTTACGAATTACTAGCAGCTGATGAAAGTTTGAACTTTATCGGAAATGTGGAAGCGCGTGATTTGATGAATGGCGTTGCGGATGTTGTTGTGGCAGATGGTTTCACGGGAAACGCTGTGCTCAAATCCATTGAAGGGACAGCCATGGGAATCATGGGCTTGCTCAAGACAGCTATTACAGGTGGTGGTCTTCGAGCGAAACTAGGCGCCCTCCTTCTCAAGGACAGCCTCAGAGGTTTGAAAAAACAGCTCAACTATTCAGATGTTGGTGGAGCAGTCTTGTTTGGTGTCAAGGCACCGGTTGTCAAGACTCATGGCTCAAGCGATGCCAAGGCTGTTTATAGTACAATCCGCCAGATTCGTACCATGCTAGAAACAGACGTAGTTGCCCAGACTGCGCGTGAATTTTCAGGAGAATAAAAGAGATGACAGAAAAAGAAATTTTTGACCGTATTGTGACCATTATCCAAGAGCGACAGGGAGAGGACTTTGTCGTGACAGAATCCTTGAGTCTGAAAGACGATTTGGATGCTGACTCAGTTGACTTGATGGAGTTTATCTTGACACTGGAAGATGAATTTAATATCGAAATCAGTGATGAGGAAATTGACCAACTGCAAAGTGTAGGAGATGTTGTTAAGATTATTCAAGGAAAATAAAGATAAGGAGTTCCAAGGCACTTGCTTTGGAATTTTTTATTTGGTTCAAGTGACCGTTTAGGAACAGATTTAGTCTTTCTAGGGACAGGAGAAATCTGAGGAGAAATAAGGGATATAATAAAATTAGAAAAATCAATCTCTAAAAAGGAGCTAAGAAATGAAGATCAAATGGAAATATCAATTGATTTTTGCTAAAACAAAGTGTTAATATAGTCATGATTTTAATTGACTTTCCTTTTTTACAGGACTATAATGTAGATATAAAAAAGGATTTATTTTATAGTTGGGGGAAGGTGATGGCTATGTACTTTTGATAAACTAGTCTCTATCTTATGTTCTTGGAAATGTTAGGAGGTCTTATGGTTCAGGTTCATGAACCTGACATCTATTTTGACTTCGTTTCTATTGGATTTTCTTACTTTGGATTTATCTATTTTAGGAGGAAATGGCTATGAAAAAATCTAAATTACTTACTCTTGGTCTGCTTGTAGGTGCTGGTCTGCTTTTATCTATCAACCAAGCACAGGCTGCAGATACTTGGGTTAAAAATGGTGCTGACTGGAATCTTTCTCAAGATGGCAGTCTCGCTAAGGATAAATGGGTACAAAATGCTGGTTCTTGGTATCACTTCGACAGCACTGGTAAAATGCAGACAGGCTGGCTCAAAGACGGCAACACTTGGTATTCGCTCGCAGATAGTGGCGCTATGCGTACTGGCTGGTACAAGGAAGGTGACACATGGTACTCACTAGCTAATAGTGGTGCTATGCGTACAGGTTGGTACAAAGAAGGATCTACTTGGTACTACCTAAAAGGCAGTGGCGCTATGGCAACAGGATGGGCGACTGCAAATGGTCAATGGTCTTACTTTGAAAAATCAGGTGCTATGGTCGCAGATAGAGCTGTTCCAGCCAGTGATGGGGAAAGTTATGTCATTGGTAAGGATGGCTATATGTTAACCAGACTTCCAAGTGAAGTTGAACAAGATCCTTTTGATGATACAGTTATTACAGATATCGTTACTTTGTCTGATGGTTATGATTATCACCTTGTTCATAAGAAAGATGGAGTTGTTATCGAAAAAAATGCCTGGTATATCAAACCTATTGTTGAACGTTTTTCTTATCAAAAGATTGACGATATAAAACGAAATACTTTAGATGCCATTACTGATAATAAAAAACCAGGGGAAGAAATTGATCCTAAAGCTGTCATAAAGAATTTCCAAAACTTACCAAATAAATATTACTTTGGAGCTGATGGTCGTAAGGTTGCGAATCTACCAGAATTCACTACTCACTTCCCTATTCAAAAAGTTGGGTCTGAACTTTATCTTAAAAATTCAAGTCCAGTTATTAGTCTAGAATCATCTGGATTGACAATTAATGACAACAAACTTTACCTAAGAGATGTCAATAATCATAATGGTAAACTTGTGACTGGATATTTCACAATGTTTATGGACGGATTATTATCTAAAGATCACCATATTTTGGGCTATGCAGATGAATATGGTGAAATCGTGAAGATGAAAGTTTTACCTAATGATTTCCGTGATCATATTGAAAAAGGAATTTCAGGTTTTTATGGAGAAACTGTCACATATGACAGCTCAACTGGCAATGTTTCTGTTGTGAAATAAACTATCTGACAGAGTAAAACGAAAAAGTAAACAGCTTCGTTTTCTAGGAAGTCATGCTCATTTCACTATAGAATAGGAGAAATGGCTATGAAAAAATCTAAACTACTTACTCTTGGTTTGCTTGCAGGTGCTGGTCTGCTTTTGTCTATCAACCAAGCACAGGCTGCAGATACTTGGGTTAAAAATGGTGCTGACTGGAATCTTTCACAAGATGGCAGTCTCGCTAAGGATAAATGGGTACAAAATGCTGGCTCTTGGTACCACTTTGACGGTTCTGGTAAAATGCAGACAGGCTGGCTCAAAGACGGTGATACATGGTATTCTCTAGCAGATAGTGGTGCTATGCGAACTGGCTGGTACAAGGAAGGTAACACATGGTACTCGCTCGCAAGTAGTGGCGCTATGCGTACTGGCTGGTACAAAGAAGGATCTACATGGTATTACCTCAAAGGCAGTGGCGCTATGGCAACAGGATGGGCGACTGCCAATGGTAAATGGTCTTACTTTGAAAAATCAGGTGCTATGGTCGCAGATAGAGCTGTTCCAGCCAGTGATGGGGAAAGTTATGTCATTGGTAAGGATGGCTATCTAGCAAATAGAAAAGATGCTGGATACAATATTCATGATATTGTCAAACTTGGAGATGGGCAAGAATATTTGCTAAATGCTAAAGGTGACGATGTTATTATTGAAAAAAACACTTGGTATATCAAGCCTGAAATCAAGAAGTTTTCCGACAAATATGGGGATGAGGTTGCAAATACTACCTTAGCTTTAGTGGATAATAAAGAAGAAGGACAAGAAATTGATCCTAAGGCGGTTGTACAGAACTTCCAAAACTTACCAAATCGCTACTACTTTGATGAAAATGGACATCGTGTGGTTAATATCCCAGCAATGACCACCTATTCAGAGATTAAAAAAGTTGGCAATGATGTCTATTTAGAAAATCCAGGTGCACGACTTCGTCTTGGGGATACCAGCTTTACAATCAATAACAATAAACTATACTATTTAGAAAATGAGCAAGGTAAGCTCAAAACAGGTTACTTTGTATTAATTGATGATGGAATGGCTACAACCCACTATCACTTCCTAGCCTATGCGGATCAATCTGGTGAAATTCTTAAGATGAAACGCTTGCCATCAGGAGTTTCAGATTATCTTGATAAAGAAATTGATGGTTTATATGGTGAAAAAATTAAAATTGAATCTCCACACTCAAACGAATATTATAAAGTGGTTGTGGTTAAATAAAAATAATATCTTCACAACTAATTGTTAACACTCTAACCAATATACCATTTTCAGGAGGCTTTAGATTTCTTGTATTTTAAAAGGAAACTAAAGCCTTTTGTAGATGGAGCAGGGGATAGAGTTATCTATAAAATAATGAAAAGGAGTCTGTCATGGAAATGAAAAATACATTTGTAGAATTGGAACAATTTGAAGAGTTAACCCCAGAGGTATTGAAGGAAGTGAATGGTGGAGGGAATTTCTTTTGTTCTTTGTTTGGGCTTTGCCAACCTCGGTATTGTAGTCCAGCACCAACTAAAACTGTGATTGGATAGTATGGTTTTGACTTTTATTAAGGAAACTCTATTTGCTTTATTGTTGATAGTCTCCATTATAGTTCCTCCAATCTATCTAGGTTACCAAATTACACCGGAATTTCGTAAAAAGAGATACATAGTCTATTTATTAATGATGCAAGCAATAGCTGGTAAAACTTTTTTTGAAATCATGTATTTGGAAGTTTTAATCTTTTTTTACCTTATTTTCTATATGAATAGGAAGAAAAAAGGAGAATCTTTATTTCTTTCTCTCTATCTTTTTAGTTTTTATCAGAGTATTCGCTATTTATTGGTATTGTTCTATATTCGGATGTTAGATATAGATATGCTATCAGAAGTAGGAAATGGGATTGTTAACTCTTCTTTTTCCTTATTAGCTATCGTACTAACAGTAGTTATGATGAAGCGTTGGTCTTTGGATTTGGATTTATTCTTTTCAGATGCTTTCAAAACCCACTATCGTAAGAGTTTTTTCATTATCCTACCTTTGACTGTATTTAGGATATTCTCTTCGTTTATGACCAATATAAATAGTTCTTTCTATGTTCGTTTTGACACGACCATTTCTCTCTTGATTTTCATTCTCTTTTTCTCTTGGCTCTTTTACATCAAGCATTTGGAACAGGTTTATCGTGATGAGCAGACCATTCAGAGACAGGAAGATGAAAATCGTTCCTTACAAGGGATGGTGGACAAGCTGGGTCATCTCTATGATGAAGTGCGAGGTTTCCGTCATGATTTTGCGGGAATTGTCGCCAGCATGGAGCCTGCCATAGCTAATCAAGACATGGCTGAGGTATCTACCATTTATCGAGATGTCTTTCTAAAGACCAATGAAAAGCTGAGGAAAGCAGATTACACAGCTTTTAATCTCCACAATATCCATGATATAGCCATTCGTAATACCTTGGCAAAAGCCATGATTGTGGCAGATAATCAGGAAATTCATTTTAGTTTGGAGACGGTGGGGCTTGTCGAAGAGCTGGATTTGCCGATGTTGGAGGCTATTCGTATCCTCTCTATCCTCACGACAAATGCCTTAGAGGCAGCTAGTGAGGCAGAAAATCCGCAGATTCGGGTTGCTTTATTGGCAGGCTATAGGAGTGTCCGTTTTATCATTGAAAACACTCGTAAGAAAGAAGAACTGAATCCCAGCATTCTCAGTCAAAAGGGTTACTCTACCAAGGGAAACCACAGTGGACTGGGCTTAGCAACCTTGGAAGATATGGTTTTTCATTATGATTTGAACTTAGATACCCAACTAGGAGAGACGACCTTTAGACAAGATTTAGAATTGCCATTTAAGGATGAGAAACGAGGGGGAGAGGAATGAGAATTTTAGTTTTGGAAGACGATAGAGTTCAGCAGGGACGGATAGAGCAAACTTTGCTAGATATCGGTCGCTCTCGCAATTTGAGATTGGAAATTGATATTGCCAAAAACTATGGAGATGTTGAAAAGTATTCTCAGTATTTTGACAATTACCAGCTCTATTTATTGGATTTAGAGATTGAGGGAGAGCGTGAACGGGGCTTTCAGGTTGCTCAACAGGTTCGGGAGCAGGATCCTTTTACAAGCATTGTCTTTGTGTCCACGCACTCGGAGGCCTTGCCTCTAGCTTTTCGCTACCACTTGTCTGCCTTGGATTTTATTTCCAAGGATCAGCCAGAGGCGGACTACCGTCATCAGCTGGAGCGCTGTCTGGACTATGTACTGGCAGTGGACAAGAGGGAAAATATGCGTCTCTTTACTTATAGTTTTGAAGGAAGACGGGGCTTTACTCTGCCCTACCATGAAATTTTAGCCTTTGAAACCTCAGTGGAATCCCACCGTATCAAGGTCTATTATGCCAATCATTCTATCAAGACCATTTATGGCAGTCTCAAGGATATCGCTACCAAGGCTGAAAAAGATTACTTTGTCTATGCCAATCGCAATACGTTGGTTAGTTTACAGGCCATTGAAGAGATGACTGCGACAGAAGTGACCTTGTTAGAAGGCTTGCACTTCCCCGTATCACGAACAGCCAGAAGAACACTTAAAAAACATCTCAATGTCTAATATCTGTTGGACTTGGATGAGTTTATCAATAAGAATGTCGGAAAATTTTCTGATATTCTTATTTTTTTGACTTCTTTTTCGAATAGATATGTAAGAAGAAAAAGAAAGGAGCCTAGTTCATGTTTATATCAATGTTCTACCCATGGTTCACTGAGTTATTTTTTAAATAAATTTAATTTAGTTGTACATTTTCGAATTGTTTTTCGAATAAATAAGTGAGAGAAAAAAGAAAGGAGCCTGGTTTATGTATCTACCGATTTTCTATTCATGGTACATTAAATTATTTTTTAAATAAAATTTAATTTAGTTGTACATTTTCGAAAATTTTTTTTCGAATAGATAAGTAAGAGGGAAAAGAAAGGAGTCTGGTTTATGTATCTGCCGATTTTCTATTCATGGTACATTAAATTATTTTTTAAATAAAATTTAATTTAGTTGTTCATTTTAGAATTATTTTTCGAATAAATAAGTGAGACGAAAAGGAAGGAGACTACGCGATGTATTTACCAATCTTATTGCCATGGTTTATCAAATGGTATTTGAAATAAATGAAATTTACCTGTTCATTTTAAATCACTTCTCAAATAGATAAGTGAGACGAAAAGGAATTCAGTAATTTATCTATTCTGGTTTTTAAAATGGTTTAAGAGCCAGAAATCGTAAACTAAAAAATAGAAATAAAGGAGAAAAAAGATGACAAATTTTGACAAAATGGAACAGAACTTTGTAGCTCTTACAGAAGAAGAGTTGATGAATGTAGATGGGGGAATTGCACCACTAGTAGTTGCGTTTGGAGTAGCTGCGTTTAAAGGTTTTTCTGTAACAGGAGGGGCTATTATACTGGGAGCAGGTCTTTATCAAGTTGGTAAAAATCTGAAATAAGACTTTGAGTAAGTTTTATGAATAGAATATTAAAAAAAATATATATAGGATCTGCTTTAATATCTTACAGCATATTATTAATTTATTCTCTACTTAATTTAGAAAAGGTATCGTTGGAAAGCTGTATTTTGTTAGTAGCATTGACATACTATATTAATAAAAAAGAAATATTTAAAGCAAAAGTGAATAAGAGCAAGGAGAACTTAAAATGAATATTTTAGTAAATGATAATCAGTTTACAGCAATGACAGAAAAAGAACTAGCAACAGTTGATGGAGGAGTACTTCCTGCAGCGGTAGTAGCAGTTCCAGTAGGAATCAAGGTTGCGGGGTATGTTGTTGGCAGCTTATCTGCTGCAGGGCTAGTTGCATGGGGTTACTTTAGATAAGACATTTTGGAGAAATCAATGAATTTTTCAAACGAATTTGCGGCTGTTATTATATCAGCTTCAGGAATAGTGGGTTTATTAGTAGGAGTCACTATTGGCTTAGCTAGTATTATTTAAAGAGGGGGATAACATGCAAAATTTGAATCAATTTGAAATCGTAGAGCAAAGTGAATAAGTTGGAGCAGGTTTATTAATTGTTATCAAAGGATCATTACAGTAGCTATAGGGTATTATGCGAATAGACCATAATCTGATTGTAATCAGAGAGGCATTTCTATGTTTTTAAAAAAAGAAGTGATATTACTAGGGGTATTGTTATCGCTACGTATTATTTTTACTATCGTTCAAATTTTAATTGACTATAAAATATTATCAGGACAGTATAGTGTAAATTTTATGGATATTTCAGAAGTATTTACCTATCCAATACTCATTTTAATCATTTACATAGCAATAAAATATAATACAAAGGGGTAATGACGAACATGAACTTAGAACGATTTTATCAATTATCTAACGATGAATTAGTGGGAACAAAAGGTGGTTTTGGTCTTGCGGAAGCAGTTGGGATTGCAGGAGTACTGAATGCTGCTGTACAAATTTTTAATGCTGGTTACAAATTTGGTTCAGATTTTGCTCGTCGTGGGCGTTAGATAATAAATAATCGCAACCTTAATCTCAATACATTGTTACCTAAACTAGCCACGATATGTCCTTTGTTGGGAATAACTCTTAATGTCGCGCTTCATGTGATTCGTACAGGTTCGTTAGTATCCTTTAATTGGCAATGGACTTTAGTTGGTTTGCTTTTCTCAGGATATTTTGGTATTTTTCGCAAAGATTTGTCAAAAAATAATCAAAACTATAAATGAAGAACATGAATCAAAAGGATTTTGTGCATGTAAATGGCAGAGTTTTTCCGCTATTCTTGTCAGGCAAATAGGAGTCTTCTATGAAAACATTTTTATTAGGTTTTGCTGAGGGTTATTTTACCGTATCACTCATTATCTACATCGCAACGTATGTGATTTTGAAAAATCCAATCAATACCCTATTTTATCCAGAAATTTACCCTATTTTATTTGGGCTCTTTTATCTAGGATATAAGGTCAATAAAAAGCAAGTAGGGTGAGCAGTTAAGAATGACTTGTTCGTCTGCGCTGAAAATAGCTAGGCTAGAATCTCAAAATGCATCACATTGGAGTTTAATATGAAATTTATTAAATCAGTATTGAAAGTTTTGCCTGAAATCATGGTATTACTTAGTTCAATGTCTTATATAATCATCAGATTAGTAGCTGATATGAATAAAGTATCTTTACCTACTTGGCTTGATAGTTTCAATATACCAACGATTGCATTATTTGTGATGGTATTCATTCTTTTATATAGAAGTAAAGAAAAAAAGAATAGATAAATTTGAAGCAGTAGACGCTCTATAGGGAATAGGTGTCTTATAGTAACGAATCAAAAAAAGGAGTAACTATGAATCGTAATTTAGAACGGTGTTATCTATTCTGACTAGGAATAGATCATACCAGAGGTGGCTTAGAAATAGCAGGGACATTAAAAATTGAAGTAACTTTAAATAGGATGTCGTAAAGGTTACTATCAATGATTTATTTGTCCCAAGCTTGCCTAGGGTGACAGTAAAACATCAATTTCCTTTCATACCATATTTTTAGTAGGTAGGACGTTTGTTCTGCCTATTTTTTGCCCCAAAAAGTGCAGTTGAGGTGTTTATTTTGGGGTTTTACATGTATTTTTTGATAAAATATGATAAAATAGGTATAGAAATTGGGAAAGTGGAAGAAAAAAATGAATAAGATTTTAAAATATTTTTTAGTATTTGTTTTTCTATTTTTAATGAATATTTTTATCTTTAAGATACTAGCAACTCTGGGATTTCAGCTGACAATGAGTGAAAAGAGTTATATTGTACCACCGCTGTTTTCGATTATCGTTTTATACATGATTGACAAAAGAATTAGGAAGAAAAAGAAATAAATATATATTTTAGGCAGGGCATTTGTTCTGCCTATTTTTTATCCGAAAAGTGCAGTTGGGAGGTAGATAGGCGCATTTGGGAAGGAAGTCCAGTTTTTGTTTGGGGATTGGGGTAAGATAGTTGTTATCAGATGAGTTTAGGAAAAAGGAGATGAATATGAAATTTGGGAAACGTCACTATCGTCCGCAGGTGGATCAGATGGACTGCGGTGTAGCTTCATTAGCCATGGTTTTTGGCTACTATGGTAGCTATTATTCTTTGGCTCACTTGCGAGAATTGGCCAAGACGACCATGGATGGGACGACGGCTTTGGGCTTGGTCAAGGTGGCAGAGGAGATTGGTTTTGAGACGCGGGCCATTAAGGCAGATATGACGCTCTTTGACTTGCCAGATTTGACTTTTCCTTTTGTTGCCCATGTGCTTAAGGAAGGGAAATTACTCCACTACTATGTGGTGACTGGGCAGGATAAGGATAGCATTCATATTGCCGATCCAGATCCTGGGGTGAAATTGACCAAACTGCCACGTGAGCGTTTTGAGGAAGAATGGACAGGAGTGACTCTGTTTATGGCACCTAGTCCAGACTACAAGCCTCATAAGGATCAAAAGAATGGTTTGCTCTCTTTTATCCCTATATTAGTGAAGCAGCGTGGCTTGATTGCCAATATCGTTTTGGCAACACTCTTGGTAACCTTGATTAACATTGTGGGTTCTTATTATCTGCAGTCTATCATTGATACCTATGTGCCAGATCAGATGCGTTCGACACTGGGGATTATTTCTATTGGGCTGGTGATTGTTTATATTCTTCAGCAGATCTTGTCTTACGCTCAGGAGTATCTCTTGCTTGTTTTGGGGCAACGCTTATCGATTGATGTGATTTTGTCCTATATCAAGCATGTTTTTCACCTGCCTATGTCCTTTTTTGCGACACGTCGGACAGGGGAAATCGTGTCTCGTTTTACAGATGCTAACAGTATCATTGATGCACTGGCTTCGACCATTCTTTCGATTTTCCTAGATGTGTCAACGGTTGTCATTATTTCCCTTGTTTTATTTTCACAAAATACCAATCTCTTTTTCATGACCTTATTGGCGCTTCCTATCTACACAGTGATTATCTTTGCCTTTATGAAGCCGTTTGAAAAGATGAATCGGGATACCATGGAAGCCAATGCGGTTCTGTCTTCTTCTATCATTGAGGATATCAACGGTATTGAGACTATCAAGTCCTTGACCAGTGAAAGTTCACGTTACCAAAAGATTGACAAGGAATTTGTAGATTATCTGAAAAAATCCTTTACCTATAGTCGAGCAGAGAGTCAGCAAAAGGCTCTGAAAAAGGTTGCCCATCTCTTGCTCAATGTCGGTATTCTCTGGATGGGGGCTGTTCTGGTCATGGATGGCAAGATGAGTTTGGGGCAGTTGATTACCTATAATACCTTGCTGGTTTATTTTACCAATCCTTTGGAAAATATCATCAATCTGCAAACCAAGCTTCAGACAGCTCAGGTTGCCAATAACCGTCTAAATGAAGTGTATCTGGTAGCTTCGGAGTTTGAGGAGAAGAAAACGGTTGAGGATTTGAGCTTGATGAAGGGAGATATGACCTTCAAGCAGGTTTCTTACAAGTATGGCTATGGTCGAGACGTCTTGTCAGACATCAATTTTACCATTCCCCAAGGTTCTAAAGTGGCTTTTGTGGGGATTTCAGGGTCAGGTAAGACGACTTTGGCTAAGATGATGGTTAGTTTTTACGACCCAAGTCAGGGAGAGATTAGTCTGGGTAGTGTCAATCTCAATCAGATTGATAAAAAGGCTCTGCGTCAGTATATCAACTATCTGCCTCAACAACCCTATGTCTTTAACGGAACGATTTTGGAGAATCTTCTTTTGGGAGCCAAGGAGGGGACGACACAGGAAGATATCTTACGGGCGGTCGAATTGGCAGAGATTCGGGAGGATATCGAGCGTATGCCTCTGAATTACCAGACAGAATTGACTTCGGATGGGGCAGGAATTTCAGGTGGTCAACGTCAGAGAATTGCTCTGGCGCGTGCTCTCTTGACAGATGCGCCTGTCTTGATTTTGGATGAGGCGACCAGCAGTTTGGATATTTTGACAGAGAAGCGAATTGTCGATAATCTTATGACTTTAGACAAGACCTTGATTTTCATCGCTCATCGCTTGACCATTGCTGAGCGGACAGAGAAGGTTGTTGTCTTGGATCAGGGCAAGATTGTCGAAGAAGGAAAGCATGCTGATTTGCTTGCACAGGGTGGCTTTTATGCCCATTTGGTGAATAGCTAGAAAGAGGAGAGGATGAAACCAGAATTTTTAGAAAGTGCGGAGTTTTATAATCGTCGTTACCATAATTTTTCCAGTCGGGTGATTGTACCCATGTCCCTTCTGCTCGTGTTTTTGCTTGGATTTGCAACATTTGCAGAGAAGGAGATGAGTTTGTCTACTAGAGCTACTGTCGAGCCTAGTCGTATCCTTGCAAATATCCAGTCAACTAGCAATAATCGTATTCTTGTCAATCATTTGGAAGAAAATAAGCTGGTTAAGAAGGGGGAGCTTCTGGTTCAATATCAGGAAGGGGCAGAGGGTGTCCAAGAGGAGGCCTATGCTAGTCAGTTGGACATGCTCAAGGATCAAAAAAAGCAATTGGAGTATTTGCAAAAAAGTCTGCAAGAAGGGGAGAACCACTTTCCAGAGGAGGATAAGTTTGGTTACCAAGCCACCTTTCGCGACTACCTCAGTCAAGCAGGCAGTCTTAGGGCTAGTACATCGCAACAAAATGAGACCATCGCGTCCCAGAATGCAGTAGCTAGCCAAACCCAAGCCGAAATCGGCAATCTCATCAGCCAAACAGAGGCTAAAATTCGTGATTACCAGACAGCTAAGTCAGCTATTGAAACAGGTGCTTCCTTGGCCAATCAGAATCTAGCCTACTCTCTCTACCAGTCTTATAAGTCCCAGGGAGAGGAAAATCCGCAGGCTAAGGCTCAGGCAATTTCGCAGGTAGAAGCGCAACTTTCTCAGTTAGAATCTAGTCTTGCTACTTACCGTGTCCAGTATGCAGGTTCAGGTACCCAGCAAGCCTATGCGTCAGGCTTAAGCAGTCAATTGGAGTCTCTCAAATCCCAACACTTGGCAAAGGTTGGTCAAGAATTGACCCTTCTAGACCAGAAAATCTTGGAGGCAGAGTCAGGTAAGAAGGTTCAGGGAAATCTTTTAGACAAGGGGAAAATTACGGCGAGTGAGGATGGGGTGCTTCATCTTAATCCTGAGACCAGTGATTCTACCATGGTAGCAGAAGGTGCCCTACTAGCCCAACTCTATCCGTCTTTGGAGAAAGAAGGGAAAGCCAAACTCACAGCTTATCTAAGTTCAAAAGATGTAGCAAGGATCAAGGTCGGTGATTCTGTTCGCTATACGACGACTCATGATGCCAAGAATCAACTTTTCCTAGATTCTACTATTACAAGTATTGATGCGACAGCTACCAAGACTGAAAAAGGGAATTTCTTTAAAATCGAGGCGGAGACTAATCTAACTTCTGAGCAGGCTGCAAAACTTCGGTACGGGGTGGAAGGTCGCCTGCAGATGATTACGGGCAAGAAAAGTTATCTACGTTATTATTTGGATCAATTTTTGAACAAAGAGTAATGTTCGTGTTTTTAGAGTTAAATGATTTTTAAACTGTGAGAAAGATTCTTCTTGCAGTTTTTTTCTTTATGATTTTTGAGGGTGCTACGTTATTTATTCGGTTAAATTCTTGTAATTTTAGGTTTTTTATGGTAGAATGTGCTCAAGTAATACGAAAGGCGAACTTTAAAATGTCAAAACAATTAATCTATTCGGGAAAAGCTAAAGATATCTATACAACTGAGGATGAAAATCTTATTATTTCAACTTACAAGGACCAGGCGACTGCTTTTAACGGTGTCAAGAAGGAGCAGATTGCAGGTAAGGGAGTCTTGAATAATCAGATTTCATCTTTTATTTTTGAGAAATTAAATGCGGCTGGTGTGGCGACTCACTTTGTGGAGAAACTTTCAGACACGGAACAACTCAATAAAAAGGTTAAGATTATTCCTTTGGAAGTCGTGCTTCGCAACTACACGGCTGGTTCCTTTTCAAAACGTTTTGGTGTGGATGAGGGAATCGCATTGGAGACTCCGATTGTTGAATTTTACTACAAAAATGATGATTTGGATGATCCATTCATCAATGACGAGCATGTGAAATTCCTACAGATTGCGGATGACCAGCAAATCGCCTACTTGAAGGAAGAAACGCGTCGTATCAATGAACTTTTGAAGGTCTGGTTTGCTGAGATTGGGCTTAAGTTGATTGACTTTAAGCTAGAGTTCGGTTTTGATAAGGATGGCAAGATTATCTTGGCAGATGAATTTTCACCAGATAACTGCCGTTTGTGGGATGCGGATGGCAACCACATGGATAAGGATGTTTTCCGTAGAGGATTGGGAGAACTAACAGACGTTTATGAGATTGTTTGGGAAAAGTTGCAGGAATTGAAATAACAACCTCAAGGTCGTTGGGGATATTGCAAGAGCTGAAATAAAGGAATAAGGATTGATGGATAAACGTATTTTTGTTGAAAAAAAGGCTGATTTTCAGGTCAAGTCAGAGAGTTTGGTTAGAGAACTTCAGCATAACTTGGGACTTTCAAGCTTGAAAAGTATTCGCATCGTGCAAGTTTATGATGTATTTGACTTGGCAGAGGACCTGTTTGCACCTGCAGAGAAACACATTTTCTCTGAGCAGGTGACAGACCACGTCTTGGACGAAGCTATTGTGCAGGCGGATCTGGCTAACTATGCTTTCTTTGCGATTGAAAGCTTACCAGGGCAGTTTGACCAGCGTGCAGCATCTTCACAGGAAGCCTTGCTTTTGCTGGGAAGTTCGAGTGATGTGACAGTTAATACAGCCCAACTTTACTTGGTCAATAAAGATATTGACGCGACGGAGTTAGAAGCAGTCAAAAACTACTTGCTCAATCCAGTTGATTCTCGTTTCAAGGACATCACGACAGGGATTGCCAAGCAGGAATTTTCTGAGTCAGACAAGATCATTCCCAAATTGACTTTCTTTGAAAGTTATACAGCAGAAGACTTTGTCCGCTACAAGGCCGAGCAAGGGATGGCAATGGAAGTGGATGATTTGCTCTTTATCCAAGACTATTTCAAGTCAATCGGGCGCGTGCCGACGGAAACAGAACTCAAGGTTTTGGACACTTACTGGTCTGACCACTGCCGTCACACGACTTTTGAGACAGAGTTGAAACACATCGACTTTTCAGCTTCTAAATTCCAAAAGCAATTGCAGTCAACCTATGACAAGTATATTGCCATGCGTGATGAGTTGGGGCGTTCTGAAAAACCGCAAACCTTGATGGATATGGCTACTATTTTCGGTCGTTATGAACGTGCTAATGGACGTTTGGATGATATGGAAGTGTCAGATGAAATCAATGCTTGCTCAGTAGAAATCGAAGTGGACGTTGATGGTATCAAGGAACCATGGCTTCTCATGTTCAAGAACGAAACCCACAACCACCCAACAGAAATTGAACCATTTGGCGGTGCTGCTACCTGTATCGGTGGAGCCATTCGTGACCCATTGTCAGGTCGTTCCTACGTTTACCAAGCCATGCGTATCTCAGGTGCGGGTGATATTACAGCACCGATTTCGGAAACGCGTGCTGGGAAACTGCCACAACAGGTCATTTCTAAAACAGCGGCCCATGGTTATTCTTCATATGGTAACCAGATTGGTCTGGCGACGACTTATGTTCGTGAGTACTTCCACCCAGGCTTTGTAGCCAAACGCATGGAGTTAGGCGCAGTTGTTGGGGCTGCTCCCAAGGGCAACGTTGTCCGTGAAAAACCTGAAGCGGGAGATGTGATTATTCTTCTGGGTGGTAAGACGGGACGTGACGGTGTTGGTGGTGCGACAGGGTCTTCTAAGGTTCAAACGGTTGAGTCTGTGGAGACTGCTGGAGCTGAGGTTCAAAAAGGGAACGCCATCGAAGAGCGCAAGATTCAACGTCTTTTCCGTAATGGAGATGTCACTCGTCTTATCAAGAAGTCCAATGACTTTGGTGCTGGTGGTGTCTGCGTGGCTATTGGTGAATTGGCAGATGGCCTTGAAATCAACCTTAACAAGGTGCCTCTTAAATATCAAGGCTTAAATGGTACCGAAATTGCTATCTCTGAATCACAAGAACGGATGGCGGTCGTGGTTCGTCCTGAAGACGTAGCTGTCTTCGTTGCTAAATGTAACAAAGAAAATATTGACGCTGTTGTTGTTGCGACAGTGACTGAAAAACCAAATCTAGTCATGCACTGGAATGGTGAAACCATAGTTGATTTGGAACGTCGTTTCCTTGATACAAATGGTGTACGTGTTGTTGTCAATGCCAAGGTTGTGGACAAGGATGTCAAACTCCCAGAAGAGCGTACAACAAGCGTAGAAACACTTGAAGCAGATACCCTTACGGTTCTATCTGATTTGAATCATGCGAGTCAAAAAGGATTACAGACTATCTTTGACTGCTCTGTTGGACGCTCAACGGTTAATCACCCACTTGGTGGTCGTTACCAACTCACACCAACTGAGGCATCTGTGCAGAAATTACCAGTTCAACACGGTGTGACTCATACTGCGTCAGTCATGGCTCAAGGTTTCAACCCTTATGTAGCAGAATGGTCTCCATACCACGGTGCTGCTTATGCGGTTATTGAAGCGACTGCTCGTTTGGTTGCTACTGGTGCAAACTGGTCTAAGGCTCGTTTCTCTTACCAAGAGTACTTCGAGCGCATGGACAAGCAGGCTGAGCGTTTTGGTCAGCCAGTAGCTGCTCTTCTAGGTTCTATCGAAGCACAAATTCAGCTTGGCTTGCCATCTATCGGTGGTAAGGACTCTATGTCTGGTACCTTTGAAGAATTAACCGTACCACCAACCTTGGTTGCTTTTGGAGTGACAACAGCAGATAGCCGTAAGGTGCTCTCTCCAGAATTTAAAGTTGCTGGGGAAAACATCTACTACATCCCAGGTCAAGCTCTTGCTACAGAGATTGATTTTGACTTGATTAAGTCAAATTTTGCTCAGTTTGAAGCCCTTCAAAAGGCTCACAAAGTAACAGCAGCTTCAGCTGTTAAATACGGCGGTGTGATTGAAAGTTTGGCTCTTGCTACTTTTGGAAATCATATCGGTGCAGAGGTAACCTTGCCTGAACTTGAAAGTTCTTTGACAGCACAATTGGGCGGATTTGTCTTCACATCTCCTGAAGAAATTGCTGGAGTAGAGAAGATTGGTCAAACGAAAGCAGACTTTACACTCCTTGTCAACGGTGTGAAGTTAGATGGACACAAGCTTGACAGTGCCTTCCAAGGAAAACTGGAAGAAGTTTACCCAACAGAATTTGCCCAAGCTAAAGAGCTAGCTGAAGTACCAGCTGTGGTATCAGATGTTGTGATTAAAGCCAAAGAAAAGGTTGAAAAACCTGTGGTTTACATCCCAGTCTTCCCAGGCACCAACTCGGAATATGACTCAGCCAAGGCCTTCGAAAAAGAAGGTGCAGAGGTTAACTTGATACCATTCGTGACCTTGAATGAAGAAGCCATTGTCAAGTCAGTTGAAACCATGGTTGACAACATTGGTAAGGCTAACATCCTCTTCTTTGCAGGTGGCTTCTCAGCTGCGGACGAGCCAGATGGTTCAGCTAAGTTTATCGTCAACATCCTGCTCAATGAAAAAGTGCGTGCAGCTATTGATAGTTTTATCGCTCGTGGTGGCTTGATTATCGGTATCTGTAATGGATTTCAAGCCTTGGTCAAATCAGGTCTTCTTCCATACGGAAACTTTGAAGATGCCAAAAGTACTAGCCCAACCCTCTTCTACAATGATGCCAACCAACACGTGGCCAAGATGGTGGAAACTCGGATTGCCAATACCAACTCGCCATGGTTGGCTGGGGTGCAAGTGGGCGATATCCACGCCATTCCTGTTTCACACGGTGAAGGGAAGTTTGTCGTGACAGCTGAGGAATTTGCAGAGCTCCGTGACAATGGACAAATTTTCAGCCAATATGTTGACTTTAACGGCAAACCAAGTATGGATTCTAAGTACAATCCAAATGGTTCTGTCCATGCCATCGAAGGAATTACCAGCAAGAACGGTCAAATCATCGGGAAGATGGGTCACTCAGAACGTTATGAAGACGGTCTTTTCCAAAACATCCCAGGAAATAAAGACCAGCACCTGTTTGCGTCGGCGGTTAAATACTTTACTGGAAAATAAGACTTGCAGATTTTCTAATAGATAGTATCAGTAATGTAAAAGTCATGTAGATTTATCTCTTGATGATTGCAAATGAAAATTAGGTATAAAAAATGACATACGAAGTAAAATCTCTTAATGAAGAATGTGGTGTTTTCGGTATCTGGGGACATCCAGATGCTGCTAAATTGACCTATTTTGGTCTCCACAGTCTTCAGCACCGTGGTCAGGAGGGGGCAGGAATCCTCTCCAATGATCAGGGACAATTGAAGCGCCATCGTGACATGGGTCTTCTATCAGAAGTCTTCAGAAATCCTGCTAATTTGGATAAATTGACGGGAACTAGTGCGATTGGTCACGTGCGTTATGCGACTGCTGGCGAAGCTTCTGTAGATAACATCCAGCCTTTCCTCTTCCGTTTTCACGATATGCAGTTTGGCTTGGCTCATAATGGGAATCTGACCAATGCGGCCTCTCTCAAGAAAGAATTGGAAGATAGAGGAGCGATTTTCAGCGCGACTTCGGACTCGGAAATCTTGGCTCACCTCATTCGTCGCAGTCACAATCCGAACTTAATGGGCAAAATCAAGGAAGCGCTCAGCCTTGTCAAAGGTGGTTTTGCCTATATCTTGCTGTTTGAGGACAAGTTGATTGCGGCTCTTGACCCCAATGGTTTCCGTCCGCTTTCTATCGGGAAAATGGCTAATGGAGCGGTGGTTGTTTCCTCTGAAACTTGTGCTTTTGAGGTCATTGGTGCAGAGTGGATTCGTGATTTGAAGCCAGGTGAGATTGTGATCATTGATGACAAGGGCATCCAGTATGATAGCTATACAGACGATACTCAGTTAGCAATCTGTTCTATGGAGTATATCTACTTTGCCCGCCCTGATTCTAATATCCACGGTGTCAATGTCCACACGGCACGTAAACGTATGGGTGCCCAATTGGCGCGTGAATTCAAGCATGAGGCGGATATTGTGGTCGGTGTGCCCAATTCTTCCCTCAGCGCAGCCATGGGATTTGCGGAAGAATCTGGTTTGCCAAATGAAATGGGTCTTATCAAGAACCAATACACCCAACGTACCTTTATCCAACCGACTCAAGAATTGCGGGAGCAAGGGGTGCGGATGAAATTGTCTGCAGTTTCTGGTGTTGTCAAAGGCAAGCGTGTTGTTATGATTGATGACTCTATTGTACGAGGAACAACCTCTCGTCGTATCGTTCAGCTTTTGAAAGAAGCAGGTGCGACTGAAGTTCACGTTGCTATTGGCAGTCCAGCACTAGCTTATCCATGCTTCTATGGAATTGATATCCAGACCCGTCAGGAGCTAATTGCGGCCAATCATAATGTTGAAGAAACTCGCCAAATCATTGGTGCGGACAGTCTGACCTATCTTTCAATTGATGGCTTGATTGAGTCGATTGGGATCGAAACAGATGCGCCAAATGGCGGTCTCTGTGTCGCTTACTTTGACGGTGACTACCCAACACCTCTCTACGATTATGAAGAAGACTATCGTCGAAGCTTGGAAGAAAAGACTAGTTTTTACAAATAGATGACAGATTCTCCATTAAAGAAAAGGAAAAATAAAATGGCAAATAAAAATGCGTACGCTCAATCTGGCGTGGATGTTGAAGCGGGTTATGAAGTTGTTGAACGGATTAAAAAGCACGTGGCTCGTACGGAGCGTGCAGGTGTCATGGGAGCTCTAGGTGGCTTTGGTGGTATGTTTGACCTTTCAAAGACTGGGGTTAAAGAACCCGTCTTGATTTCAGGAACTGACGGTGTCGGAACTAAGCTCATGCTGGCTATCAAGTACGACAAGCACGATACCATCGGTCAGGACTGTGTGGCCATGTGTGTCAATGATATCATCGCTGCAGGTGCGGAGCCTCTTTACTTCCTTGACTACGTAGCGACAGGGAAGAATGAACCAGCTAAACTAGAACAAGTAGTCGCTGGTGTGGCAGAAGGTTGTGTGCAGGCAGGCGCTGCCCTCATTGGTGGGGAAACGGCTGAAATGCCTGGCATGTACGGCGCAGATGACTATGACTTGGCTGGTTTTGTAGTCGGTGTAGCTGAAAAATCTCAAATCATAGACGGTTCAAAAGTAGCTGAAGGTGATGTGATTCTTGGACTTGCTTCAAGTGGTATTCACTCAAATGGTTACTCTCTCGTCCGTCGTGTCTTTGTCGACTATACAGGTGAAGAAGTCCTGCCAGAATTGGAAGGCAAGAAACTCAAGGAAGTTTTGCTTGAACCGACTCGTATCTATGTCCAGGCTGTCTTGCCACTCATCAAGGAAGAGTTGGTCAACGGTATTGCCCACATTACAGGTGGAGGCTTTATCGAGAATGTCCCTCGTATGTTTGCAGATGACCTAGCTGCTGAGATTGATGAAAGCAAAGTTCCAGTGCTTCAAATTTTCAAAGCCCTTGAAAAATACGGTGAAATCAAGCATGAAGAAATGTTTGAAATCTTCAATATGGGTGTGGGACTTATGCTAGCAGTTAGCCCTGAAAATGTAATTCGTGTCAAGGAATTGTTGGATGAACCAGTCTATGAAATTGGTCGCATCGTCAAGAAAGAAAACGAAAGTGTCATCATCAAATGAAAAAAATAGCGGTTTTTGCCTCTGGTAATGGCTCAAATTTTCAGGTGATTGCCGAAGAATTTCCAGTAGAGTTTGTCTTTTCAGACCATCGTAACGCCTATGTTCTCGAACGTGCAGACAAGCTCGGCGTTCTGTCCTATGCTTTTGAACTCAAGGAGTTTGAGAGCAAGGCAGACTACGAAGCGGCCCTTGTCGAACTCTTGGAAGAACACCAGATTGACCTGGTTTGTCTAGCAGGCTACATGAAAATCGTTGGGCCAACCTTATTGGCGGCTTATGAAGGTCGGATTGTCAACATTCATCCAGCCTACCTGCCAGAGTTTCCAGGAGCTCATGGGATTGAGGATGCTTGGGATGCTGGTGTCGCTGAGAGCGGCGTGACCATTCACTGGGTGGACTCAGGTGTGGATACAGGCAAGGTCATCAAACAAGTCCGTGTGCCGCGTCTAGCAGATGATACTATCGAAAGCTTTGAAGCTCGCATTCATGAGGCGGAGTATAAGTTGTATCCGAAAGTTTTAGAGGAGTTGGGGGCTAGGAGACTGGTGAATAATGACTAATAAAAATAATGCTACAATGAAATATATTATCGTGTTTTTTACAATGATGTCAATCTGTTTTTTATGGATTGGTTATCCTTATGCACCGTATAAGGATTTTGTGCTAGATAATTTAGTGTCTCCTGTTTTTTTTATTTTTATTACTCTATCTTGGACAAAGTTTAGGGTTGGTAAGACAATTAGAGACAAAGTTAATTATTTTGGCATAACATTTATTATGTTTTTTGTGCTAGTATGTATGATTGGACAAACTTATCTTAATTTAGATTTAGCAACTGCATTTTGGAGTACATTTACGATTATCCTACAAAAGTTTGAAAAAGTGTTAACTTTGTTTCTGATACCTTTAGTAGTTGGTTTTTTTACAGATAAATTTGTTTCTATGTTGGAGAAAATTGAGCAAGGTTGATAAATAAGGAGAAATCATGACTAAACGCGCACTAATTAGCGTCTCAGACAAAGCGGGCATTGTTGAATTTGCCCATGAACTCAAAAAACTTGGTTGGGACATTATCTCGACAGGTGGGACCAAGGTTGCCCTTGACAATGCTGGGGTAGAGACTATTGCCATCGATGATGTGACGGGTTTCCCAGAAATGATGGACGGTCGTGTCAAGACCCTTCACCCAAATATTCACGGTGGGCTCTTAGCTCGTCGTGACTTGGATAGTCACTTGGAAGCAGCTAAGGACAATCAAATCGAACTCATCGACCTTGTTGTGGTCAACCTTTACCCATTCAAGGAAACCATTCTTAAACCAGACGTGACGTACGCTGATGCGGTTGAGAACATCGATATCGGTGGGCCATCTATGCTTCGTTCAGCAGCTAAAAACCACGCTAGCGTGACCGTTGTTGTAGACCCTGCTGACTATGCTGTTGTTCTTGACGAATTGGCAGCAAACGGCGAAACCTCTTATGAAACTCGCCAACGTTTGGCGGCTAAGGTTTTCCGTCACACAGCAGCTTACGATGCCTTGATTGCAGAGTATTTCACAGCTCAAGTGGGTGAAAGCAAACCTGAAAAACTCACTCTGACTTATGACCTTAAACAAGCTATGCGTTACGGTGAAAATCCTCAACAAGACGCAGATTTCTACCAAAAAGCCTTGCCGACAGATTACTCCATCGCTTCAGCGAAACAGCTTAACGGGAAGGAATTGTCCTTTAACAATATCCGCGATGCGGATGCTGCCATTCGTATTATCCGTGATTTCAAAGATCGTCCAACCGTTGTGGCTCTCAAACACATGAACCCGTGCGGTATCGGTCAAGCTGACGACATCGAGACTGCTTGGGATTATGCTTATGAATCTGACCCAGTTTCTATCTTTGGTGGGATTGTCGTTCTCAACCGTGAGGTAGATGCTGCGACAGCTGAGAAGATGCATGGTGTTTTCCTTGAAATCATCATCGCGCCAAGCTATACGGATGAAGCGCTAGCCATTTTGACCAACAAAAAGAAAAACTTGCGCATTCTTGCCTTGCTATTTGATGCTCAAGATGCTAGCGAAATAGAAGCAGAATACACAGGCGTTGTCGGTGGACTTCTCGTGCAAAACCAAGACGTGGTCAAGGAAAGCCCAGCTGACTGGCAAGTGGTAACAAAACGCCAGCCAACTGAGACAGAAGCAACCGCCCTCGAGTTTGCTTGGAAAGCTATCAAATATGTCAAATCAAACGGTATCATCGTGACCAACGACCACATGACACTTGGTGTTGGTCCTGGCCAAACCAACCGTGTAGCTTCGGTCCGTATTGCTATTGACCAAGCTAAAGATCGTCTGGACGGTGCTGTTCTTGCTTCGGATGCCTTCTTCCCATTTGCGGATAATGTGGAAGAAATCGCTAAAGCAGGTATTAAGGCTATCATCCAGCCAGGAGGCTCTGTCCGTGACCAAGAGTCCATCGAAGCAGCGGACAAATATGGCTTGACTATGGTCTTCACAGGCGTGAGACATTTTAGGCATTAAGAAGTTAATAAATAGCGAAAAGCAATCAGCTAAAAGTTGGTTGTTTTATTTTGTAAATTTATCGTCTAACTATGAAATTTTGAATAGATTCTGTTATAATTATTTTGAACAAGATGTAATTATATAGATTGGACAAGTTATGCCTGAGCAACAAAATGATAGTAATTGGTTTAAATGGTGGAATTATGTAAAAGAGGAGGTAGGGATAAAAAATTATGTAAAACAATTATTTCCTCAATATTTTATAATTGTAATTCCAATATTATTGTCTTTGCCAATATTTCCTTTACAAGTTTTGATGAAGCATTGGTGGGGAGTTCTGATTCTAATAATTATAATTTTAATTTTAATTGCAGCTCAAACTTTTTTTGAATATAAAAATGATATAAAACATGTTCAAAAAATTCAACAATTAGAAGAAGAAGTTGAAAGAGCTAGACAAGAAAAAGAGCGTCTTGAAAATGAAAATGAATTTTATGCCTTAACAATTGAAGATAATCAAAAATATTTTTTAATCATGCTTTATAGAAAATTAGGGTTAACGGAATCAGATAGAATATCATTATATTATAGAAATAGTATTGATAAAGACTTTGAAATTGTAGCTCGATATAGTACATCAAATCGTTTTAAAGAGCATAGTCGCCCTTCGTATCCACATGATCAGGGCTATATTTCTAAATGTTGGGAAACAAAGGATGATGATTTTTATGTGGAGGCTATTCCTGAAGCAAGCTATACTGAAAACATTGATTATTTTGCTAGTGAAATGAATATGGCTCCTGAAACACTAAGACATTTAAAAATGAAAAGTCGCGCATTTTATATAAAAAATGTGAAGGACAAGAATAGGGATAAGTCTATAGGCGTTATTGTTATCGAATCTATAAATTCTAAAATCGCGAATTTAAATGAGAAACAATTGAAAAGTAAATTAGATTCTGATATGATGGAGTATCTATATCAACTTATGGACAATAAATTAAGAGGAAATTAATAATGAAAAATATGGTAGATCAAGTATTACGCTATATAGTAAAAAACTATCCCATTCCTGAAGAATTAACTAAAACAAGAACAACGAAGTTAGTGTACTTGGTTGATTGGGAAATGGCTAAGAGAAAACACAGGCAGTTAACTGATATTGAATGGAAATTTGATCATTTTGGGCCTTTTGTTTCAGATGTTTATGATGCAGCTGATGAAGATAAGGAATTGAGTATTGTGAAAAAGCAATCAGCATTTGGTACAACAAAGTACATAGTTCAATCTAAAAATGATAGGGAACGGCTAGAATATCCTGATTTAGATAGAGAAACACAAGCGATAATTGATGATGTAATTGATAAAACAAGGAATCTTTATTGGAACGGATTTATTGAGTATGTCTATGATACATATCCAATAAAACATGTTCAAAAGTATAATCATTTAAATTTAGTTCAATTAGCAGAGGAAGAATCCAGATTACACATTCAATAATTTTAAAAATCCCCGGTTCGTTATGAACCGAGGATTTTTCTTGTTCGCTTTTTTTTATTTCATTTACCAAGTCTAAGAATTTATCTTATAGAATTCCTAAAGTCAAAATTTTTTTGTCCCAGCCTCATTAAGTGTTTAAAGATTTAAAAAATGAACTAGCTTCTGTAAGTTTATTCGATGTTGTATTTTTACTCGCAAATATAATTAGATTATAACGAACGTTTATGGTATAATATTAGTAAATAATTCGCAAAAGAGGTTGAGAAATGAAACTGCTTGTTGTCGGTTCGGGTGGTCGTGAACATGTCATTGCTAAGAAGTTGCTTGAGTCAAAAGAGGTTGAAAAGGTCTTTGTAGCTCCTGGGAATGACGGGATGACTCTGGATGGTTTGGAATTGGTAAATATCTCTATTTCCGAACATTCTAAATTGATTGAGTTTGCAAAGGTCAATGATATCGCTTGGTCCTTTATCGGACCAGATGATGCCCTTGCTGCTGGGATTGTGGATGATTTTAATACAGCTGGTCTCCAAGCCTTTGGACCGACAAGATTGGCGGCGGAGCTGGAGTGGTCCAAGGATTTTGCCAAGGAAATCATGGTCAAATACGGCGTTCCGACAGCAGCCTATGGGACTTTTTCAGATTTTGAGGAAGCTAAGGCTTATATCGAAAAGCATGGGGCACCTATCGTAGTCAAGGCGGATGGTTTAGCCCTTGGAAAAGGTGTCGTTGTTGCAGAGACTGTTGAGCAAGCAGTCGAAGCCGCTCATGAGATGCTTTTGGACAATAAATTTGGTGACTCAGGTGCGCGTGTGGTTATTGAGGAATTCCTTGAAGGAGAGGAATTTTCACTCTTTGCCTTTGTCAATGGGGACAAGTTCTACATTATGCCAACGGCTCAGGACCACAAACGTGCCTATGATGGCGACAAGGGGCCTAACACGGGTGGTATGGGTGCCTATGCACCAGTTCCACACTTGCCACAGAGTGTAGTTGATACAGCGGTTAAGACTATTGTCAAGCCAGTCCTTGAGGGCATGATTCAGGAAGGTCGTCCTTATCTGGGAGTTCTTTACGCAGGGCTTATCTTGACAGCTGATGGACCTAAGGTTATCGAGTTTAACGCTCGCTTCGGAGATCCTGAAACTCAGATTATCCTACCTCGTCTGACATCTGACTTTGCACAAAATATTACAGATATCCTTGATGGTAAGGAGCCAAACATCACTTGGACGGACAAGGGTGTGACTCTGGGTGTGGTTGTCGCATCAAACGGCTACCCGCTAGACTATGAAAAAGGTGTTGAATTGCCAGCAAAAACCGAGGGCGACATCATCACTTACTATGCAGGGGCTAAGTTTGCGGAAAATAGCAGAGCACTGCTATCAAACGGTGGACGTGTCTATATGCTCGTCACCACAGCAGAAACCGTCAAAGAAGCCCAAAGTACCATCTACCAAGAACTCGGTCAACAAAACACAGAAGGCCTCTTCTACCGAACCGATATCGGAAGCAAAGCCGTAAAAAATTAATAGCTACTAGATTTATCATGGCGAGCAAAAGCGAGCCACTATAGGATAATCGTCACAGTAGTGGAACTCCTAGTAGCAAAGCTACTAGGAGCGGAAAACTGGAGACCTAGGCTCCAATTTTAGTAATGGAACGCCTCAGGCGGTCGCTTACGTCCGCACTACAATAGACGATTATCAAAAAGAAAAAATAAAAATTCACCACCTAAGACCATTATCAAAAAAGAAGAAAAAAGGAAAAATTATGACTAAACCAATTATTTCCATCATCATGGGCTCAAAATCCGACTGGGCTACCATGCAAAAAACAGCCGAAGTCCTCGACAAGTTCGGCGTTGCCTACGAAAAGAAAGTTGTCTCTGCCCACCGTACACCTGACCTCATGTTCCGCCATGCTGAGGAGGCTCGTAGCCGTGGCATCAAGGTTATCATTGCAGGTGCTGGTGGCGCAGCCCATTTGCCAGGCATGGTAGCAGCTAAAACCACTCTGCCTGTTATCGGTGTACCTGTCAAATCGCGCGCTCTTAGTGGGGTCGACTCGCTTTACTCGATTGTACAGATGCCGGGCGGTGTGCCTGTTGCGACAATGGCTATTGGTGAAGCAGGTGCGACAAATGCGGCTCTTTTTGCCCTCCGTCTCCTGTCAGTAGAGGATCAGGCTATTGCGACAGCATTGGCAGATTTCGCAGAAGAACAAGGAAAAATCGCAGAGGAGTCGACAAATGAGCTCATCTAAAACAATCGGAATTATCGGTGGCGGTCAGCTGGGTCAGATGATGGCCATTTCTGCTATCTACATGGGGCACAAGGTTATCGCGATGGATCCTGCTGTGGATTGCCCGGCTTCTCGTGTGGCGGAAATCATCGTGGCACCTTATAACGATGTGGATGCCCTGCGTAAGTTGGCTGAGCGTTGCGATGTCCTCACCTATGAGTTTGAGAATGTCGATGCTGACGGTCTGGATGCTGTCATTAAGGATGGACAGCTCCCTCAAGGGACCGACCTGCTCCGTATTTCCCAAAATCGCATCTCTGAAAAAGACTTTCTCTCAAACAAGGCTCAAGTGACAGTTGCACCTTACAAGGTCGTGACTTCTAGCCAAGACTTGGCTGATATCGACCTGTCCAAAAACTATGTCCTCAAGACTGCGACTGGTGGCTATGATGGGCATGGGCAAAAGGTCATTCGTTCAGAATCAGACTTGGAAGAAGCCTATGCGCTAGCTGACTCAGCAGATTGTGTTTTGGAAGAATTTATCAACTTTGATCTTGAAATTTCCGTCATCGTGTCAGGAAATGGCAAGGATGTGACAGTCTTCCCAGTTCAGGAAAATATCCACCGCAACAATATTCTTTCGAAGACCATTGTCCCAGCTCGCATTTCAGCAAGTTTAGCTGAAAAAGCCAAAGCCATGGCAGTGCGAATTGCTGAACAGCTTAACTTGTCTGGAACCCTCTGCGTGGAAATGTTTGCGACGGCCGATGATATCATCGTCAATGAGATTGCCCCACGACCACACAACTCAGGCCACTACTCGATTGAAGCCTGCGATTTCTCCCAGTTTGACACTCATATTTTGGGTGTTCTCGGAGCACCATTGCCAGCTATCCACCTGCATGCATCAGCCGTCATGCTCAATGTCCTCGGCCAGCATGTCGAGGCCGCTGAAAGGTATGTCACAGAAAATCCAAGCGCCCACCTCCACATGTATGGTAAAATAGAAGCGAAGCACAACCGCAAGATGGGACATGTGACTTTGTTTAGTGATGTGCCGGATGAGGTTGAGGAGTTTGGGAAAGGGATTGATTTTTAGGAGAAATATATGATTCAAATCATCGTAAATGCATTTGTTGAAAAGGATAAGACGGGAGCAGTGGTCGAAGTCTTGTATGCCAGTAGAGATCACGAAAAGGTGAAAGCTAAGTATGAAGAGTTAGTTGCTCAATATCCTGAAAACTATTTAGCTATCTATGATGTCCCTCTGGATACAGATTTGAATACACTAGATCACTATCCATCAGTGTGGATTGGGAAAGAGGAGTTTGATTAGTCTATGAAAACTATCGGTCTGATTGGTGGTATGAGTTGGGAAAGTACCACATCTTACTACCAAATCATCAATGAAACCATCAAAAAAGAGCTGGGTGGCTTGCATTCGGCTAAGATTCTGCTTTATAGTGTTGATTTTGCAGAGATTGAGCATTACCAGGCAGTCGGAGACTGGGAGAAAAGCGGTCAACTTTTGGCAGATATTGCTCAGCGCTTGGAGCAAGCAGGTACAGATTTCATAGTTATTTGCACCAACACCATGCACAAGGTTGCTCCGCAGATACAAGAAAAGATTACGATTCCAATCTTGCATATTGCGCAGGCAACTGCGCAGGCCTTGTTGGCTGACGGTATTCAAAAAGTCGGCCTCCTAGGAACCAAATATACCATGACTCAAGATTTTTACAAGGAGAAATTAATAGAGTCTGGGTTAGAAGTGCTGATTCCAGATCAAGCTGGCATTACAGAGGTCAATCGAATCATTTATGACGAACTTTGCCTAGGGAACATCAAAGAAAGCTCAAAACAGGCTTATCTTGCTATTATAGATGAATTGAAAAAAGCAGGCGCTGAGGCTGTTATCTTGGGTTGTACCGAGATTGGTCTTCTCGTCAAGCAATCCGACACTGACCTGCCACTCTACGACACAACAGTGATCCATGCAGAGAAAGCAGCGGAGTGGGCGGTAAATAAGTGACCATAGAAGCGAAGTACAACCGAAAGATGGGACATGTGACTTTGTGTAGTGATGCGCCGGATGAGGTTGAGGAATTTGAATAGGGAGTATGGTTAGAATGATTAGGAAAATTATTAGTATAAAAAATTTTGGTCCTTTTTTAAATTACAATGCTGGACAGGGGTGGGATGGTACACTGAGTAAAAATAATATTATTTATGCTCCCAATGGTAGTGGAAAAACAAGCTTATCATTGATTTTTGAATCATTAAGAGGTAAGGAGCATTTGGTTCATAAAAAAAAATCTCTTTTCTCTAACGAGAAACCGTATATCCATTTAAGGGATGATTCTAAATCCTATAAGTTTAAGAAAGGGAAATGGGATTCTGCCATCCCGCAGCTTGCAGTTTTTAATAGTTATTATTTAGAAGATAATGTTTACGTAATTGGAAATGACAGAGCAATAGATAGTTCAATAAGTACTAATGTCTTATTTCAAGAAATTCCTGATGTACAATCTAGTATTTTAAATGAATTTAAGCGATATGATAAAAAAATAGGCAAAGTAAACTCTCAAAAAGATAAATTAAGTAAGCAAATTATTAAACTTCAATCTGATAAAAATTCTGAAAATTATAAAGAAAGAATGGGAGCTTTAATAAAAGAAAGTAAAGATTTACTGATAAAGCGGAAACAGTTAGTAGAGGAACGAAAGCTAGTCCCGAATCAATTTCGCTCTTCTCAGGTAAAAGAAACTAGTTTAAAATTTGTGGATAGTATAAACAAGTATTTAAATAGATTTACTCCTAATATTGAGTTTGTTAGAGTTGAACCAATCTATACAAAGGAGCATGGATTTAAACAAGCAAATTTTGAAATCAAAGTTAATGGACGAATCATTACTTTAAGTGATAGATCGGAGTCTTCTTTGAAGTATTTTTTAAGTGAGGGAGATAAAAATTCGGTTGCTCTTGCAATATTTCTTGCAAAATTTGATTTAATACCCGACTTACATGAATATATAGTTGTTATAGATGATCCGTTTACAAGTTTTGATAGTTTTCGAAAATCTACCACTGTTAAAGAAATCGAAAGACTGTCGTTAAAAGTTAATCAAATGATAGTTTTAACACATGATTTACACTTTGCAAAAGATTTATCTAAAGGATTGGCAGATGTAAAAAAATTAGAAGTGAAAGTTATTCCAAATAATAGATCCGTAGAAGAAACTGACTTTGATAAAATGCTTTTAACAGGGTTATTAAAGGATGTTAAAACATTACATTCTTTGTCTATAATTGATACATATAGTCAGAATGAATTGCTGAGAATTGCAAGAAGTATTAGACCCTCCTTAGAAGGTATGTTTCGGATAAAATTTTTTGGGGAACTTCGCGAAAGTGAATGGTTAGGTGATATAATTTGCAAAATTAGAGATTCGGATGAAGAAAGTAGATTCTTTAGACTCAAAGAAGATCTTGAAGAAATAGAGGATATAAATGATTACTCAAAAAAATTTCATCATAGTAGAGCTCAGTACGATGGTGAGAATATTGATTTTCAAGAGCTGACAGTATTTGTAAATAGGACTTTAAAAATTTTAGATAAGATTTAGATGGTAAATCAAAGGAGGAATCATGATCGACCGTTACTCTCGCCCTGAGATGGCGAACATTTGGAGTGAAGAAAATAAATACCGTGCTTGGCTTGAGGTGGAAATCTTGGCTGATGAGGCATGGGCTGAGTTAGGGGAAATTCCTAAAGAAGATGTGGCTTTGATTCGCGAGAAGGCGGACTTTGACATCGACCGTATTTTGGAAATCGAGCAAGAGACTCGTCACGATGTGGTAGCTTTCACGCGTGCGGTTTCTGAGACTCTTGGTGAAGAGCGCAAGTGGGTCCACTATGGTTTGACCTCTACTGACGTGGTGGATACGGCCTACGGTTACCTCTACAAGCAGGCTAACGACATCATCCGTCGTGACCTTGAAAACTTCACTAACATCATCGCTGACAAGGCGAAAGAGCACAAGTTTACCATCATGATGGGGCGTACCCACGGTGTGCACGCTGAGCCAACGACTTTCGGTCTTAAGCTGGCGACTTGGTACAGTGAAATGAAGCGCAACATCGAGCGTTTCGAGCATGCGGCTGCTGGTGTTGAAGCTGGTAAGATTTCGGGTGCGGTTGGGAACTTTGCCAACATCCCACCATTTGTAGAGGAATATGTCTGTGAAAAATTGGGCATCCGTGCTCAAGAAATCTCTACACAGGTCCTTCCTCGTGACCTCCACGCTGAGTACTTTGCAGTTCTTGCCAGCATCGCGACTTCCATCGAGCGTATGGCGACTGAGATTCGTGGTTTGCAAAAGTCTGAGCAACGCGAAGTAGAAGAGTTCTTTGCTAAAGGACAAAAAGGTTCATCTGCTATGCCTCACAAACGTAACCCTATCGGTTCTGAGAATATGACTGGGCTTGCACGTGTTATCCGTGGTCACATGATTACAGCCTATGAAAACGTCGCTCTCTGGCACGAACGTGATATCTCTCACTCATCAGCTGAGCGCATCATCACACCAGACACAACTATTTTGATTGACTACATGCTTAACCGTTTTGGAAATATCGTCAAGAACTTGACGGTCTTCCCAGAAAACATGATCCGCAACATGAACTCGACATTTGGTTTGATTTTCAGCCAACGTGCTATGTTGACCTTGATTGAAAAAGGCATGACCCGTGAGCAAGCCTATGACCTGGTGCAACCAAAAACAGCCTACTCTTGGGACAATCAAGTAGACTTTAAACCACTTCTTGAAGCAGACCCAGAAGTAACATCACGCCTCACTCAAGAGGAAATCGATGAGATCTTCAACCCTCTTTATTACACCAAACGAGTGGATGATATCTTTGAACGTCTTGGATTAGGATAATTAGAATAAAAATCGAATTTTTATTACTCCATCTATAGGAGTAGTAGAACTTCGATTTTTCTTTTTTATAAACAGATTACCAATATTTTATAGCAGATTGAAACTGAAATAGTACATAATGGCTGCTAAAATATTTCTAGAAATTAATTTAACTTTCTTAATCTATTTATTCACATCTTATCTCAATCTACTATAGTAAAATTTAAACAAATTTAGTCTATCTTAATTGACATATAGAAAATACATTTTTAATGTTATATAATAAACATAGAAAAAGCCTAAGCGATTAGGCTTAGGCTTTCTTCTTAGTGATCACGGTCACATGAAATGAATTTGATTTTGTAGTAATCCGCTCGTTTATATGTTTCGCTGTATGCGAGAACTTGACCAGTAGACTCTAGTTTAGTAGTCTTGGTTTGTAAAACGGTTGGGAATTGTTCATCGACTCCGAGGATCGAAGCCGCATGTTCTGGAGTTGGAAATGCTATTTCATTGATTTCTTCAAAATGTTCATCATTCATGTGAATGTGATAATCCAATTTGAAACGGTTATAGATAGAGCTATAATATTCAAGATTTGGATAATTTGCGTTGATGTATTGTTCTGGAATATAAGATGTGTGGTAGATATATGCGACACCATTTGTTTCGCGTACGCGTTCAATCTTGTAGTAGAATTGATTACCGCGTAGTCCAAGTTTTTCTAAGTAGCTTAGTTTGTTTCCACGCTCAATAGAAAGGACGGTCACTTTATCATCTTTAGTTTCAAAAACTTCTACATCTGAAAACTCTACGAGTTTGTGTTTGCGTGCGCGTGAAACGAATGTACCCTTTCCTTGTTGGCGGACAATATAACCATCTTTGGCAAGGTCGTTTAAGGCGCGGACAACTGTGATAGAACTAACATCATACATTGCAATCAATTCAGCTTCAGTGTAAAATTTATCTCCACTTACAAATTGCCCAGAGATAATTTTGTTCTTTAATTCATCTTTTATATATTGATATTTTGGAATTGCCATAATTTCACCTCGATTTTCCTTCTCCGTTAAAGATTTTACCATAAAAACGGAAAGAATAGTAGTCTTTTGAATAAAAAAATTAGAATAATAGGCTATAAGGTTAAATTACATATAAAAAAGGAGATTTTATACATTTTTATACATGTTAACTACTTGAAGCTCTATGTCTGTAAAATCTATATCTTTATAAGTTTTTTGTGTAAAAGTTGGTAAAAAATGAAAAAAATTGTGAAAACCTATTGACAAATGCAGGATATTGAGATATATTTGCTATATCAACAAATGAAAGCGTGAACTTTAATTGTCAGAAGGTAGTAACATGACACGATTTGAGATACGGGATGATTTTTATCTCGATGGAAAATCATTTAAGATTTTATCTGGCGCCATTCATTATTTTAGGATTCCTCCAGAAGATTGGTATCATTCGCTCTACAACTTGAAGGCTCTTGGTTTTAACACGGTAGAGACTTACGTTGCTTGGAATCTACACGAACCCAGTGAGGGTGAGTTTAACTTTGAAGGAGCTCTGGATTTGGAGAGATTTCTCCAGACAGCGCAAGATTTGGGTCTCTACGCTATTGTACGTCCGTCACCATTTATCTGTGCTGAGTGGGAATTTGGTGGCTTACCGGCTTGGCTCTTAACCAAAGATATGAGGATCCGCTCATCTGACCCAGCCTATATTGAAGCTGTGGGTCGCTATTATGATCAGCTCTTGGCACGGTTGGTTCCACATTTGTTGGACAATGGTGGCAATATCCTCATGATGCAGGTTGAAAATGAGTATGGTTCTTACGGAGAAGATAAGGCTTATCTGAGAGCAATTCGACAGTTGATGGAAGAGCGTGGCGTAACCTGTCCTCTCTTTACATCAGATGGTCCATGGAGAGCTACTCTGAAAGCTGGAACCTTAATCGAAGATGATCTCTTTGTGACAGGAAATTTTGGTTCTAAAGCTCCGTACAACTTTTCACAGATGCAGGAATTCTTTGATGAATATGGCAAGAAATGGCCGCTCATGTGTATGGAGTTCTGGGATGGCTGGTTCAATCGTTGGAAAGAACCAATTATCACACGGGATCCAAAAGAGTTGGCAGATGCTGTTCGAGAGGTTTTGGAACAAGGCTCCATCAATCTCTACATGTTCCATGGTGGTACAAACTTTGGTTTCATGAATGGTTGCTCGGCTAGAGGGACTTTGGACCTGCCACAAGTTACATCTTATGATTACGATGCCCTTCTAGATGAGGAAGGAAATCCAACTGCCAAATATCTGGCAGTCAAGAAGATGATGGCAACACATTTCCCAGAGTATCCGCAGTTGGAACCACTCTACAAAGAGAGTATGGAGTTGGATGCTATTCCACTAGTTGAAAAAGTTTCCTTGTTTGAAACCTTGGATAGCTTGTCAAGTCCTGTAGAAAGCCTCTATCCTAAAAAGATGGAGGAGTTGGGACAAAGCTATGGCTATTTACTCTATCGAACAGAAACAAACTGGGATGCAGAAGAAGAAAGACTTCGTATCATTGACGGTCGAGATAGAGCTCAGCTTTATGTCGATGGTCAGTGGGTTGAAACCCAATATCAGACAGAGATTGGGGAAGATATTTTTTATCAAGGTGAAAAGAAAGCGCTGTCTAGATTGGATATCTTGGTAGAAAATATGGGGCGTGTCAACTATGGTCACAAGTTCTTAGCGGATACGCAACGTAAGGGAATTCGGACAGGGGTTTGTAAGGATTTGCACTTCTTACTAAACTGGAAACACTATCCACTCCCACTAGATAATCCTGAGAAAATTGATTTTTCAAAAGGATGGACAGAAGGACAACCAGCCTTTTACGCTTATGACTTTACAGTCGAAGAGCCAAAAGATACTTACCTAGACTTGTCTGAGTTTGGTAAGGGAGTTGCCTTTGTCAATGGGCAGAATCTAGGACGTTTTTGGAACGTCGGCCCAACACTTTCGCTTTATATTCCTCATTGTTATCTCAAGGAAGGTGCTAATCGTATCATTATCTTTGAAACAGAGGGTGAATATAAAGAAGAGATTCATTTAACTCGTAAACCTACACTAAAACATATAAAGGGGGAAAACTTATGACAATTGTAGGATGCCGTATCGATGGACGTTTGATCCACGGACAAGTAGCCAATCTTTGGGCTGGAAAACTAAATGTTTCACGTATTATGGTTGTAGATGACGAAGTTGTCAACAACGACGTTGAAAAGAGTGGTTTGAAACTTGCGACACCACCAGGTGTAAAATTGAGTATTTTGCCAATTGAGAAAGCGGCAGCCAATATTCTTGCTGGTAAATATGATAGCCAACGTCTCTTTATCGTGGCTCGTAAACCAGACCGCTTCCTTGGTTTGGTAGAAGCAGGTGTACCACTTGAAACCCTTAATGTTGGGAATATGTCTCAAACACCAGAAACTCGCGCCATCACACGTTCTATCAACGTAGTGGACAAGGATGTGGAAGACTTCCACAAATTGGCAGAAAAAGGTGTTAAACTTACTGCTCAAATGGTTCCAAATGATCCAGTTTCAGACTTTTTGAGCTTATTAAAATAGGAAAAAATTTTTAGGAGGTCATTGTTATGATACAATGGTGGCAAATTTTACTTCTCACTTTGTACTCAGCTTATCAAATCTGTGATGAGTTGACGATCGTTTCATCTGCAGGTTCCCCTGTATTTGCTGGTTTCATTACTGGTTTAATTATGGGAGATGTGACTACTGGTCTGCTTATCGGTGGTAACTTGCAACTGTTCGTTCTTGGGGTTGGTACCTTCGGTGGTGCTTCTCGTATCGACGCAACTTCTGGTGCGGTTCTTGCGACAGCCTTCTCTGTTTCACAAGGAATTGATACAGCACTTGCGATTACAACAATCGCTGTGCCAGTAGCAGCTCTCTTGACATACTTCGACGTTCTTGGACGTATGACAACTACTTTCTTCGCTCACCGTGTGGATGCAGCAATCGAACGCTTTGACTACAAAGGAATCGAACGCAACTACTTACTTGGTGCGATTCCTTGGGCTCTTTCTCGTGCCCTTCCAGTCTTCTTTGCCCTTGCTTTTGGTGGTGCCTTTGTACAATCGGTCGTAGACTTTGTTGAAGCATACAAATGGGTTGCAGATGGTTTGACACTCGCAGGACGTATGCTTCCAGGTCTTGGATTTGCAATCTTGCTTCGTTACCTTCCAGTTAAACGTAACCTTCACTACCTTGCTATGGGATTTGGTTTGACAGCTATGTTGACTGTTCTTTACTCATATGTAACAGGTCTTGGTGGCGCTGTTGCTGGTATCGTAGGTACTCTACCTAAAGATGTTGCTGAAAAAATTGGTTTCGTGAACAACTTCAAAGGTTTGTCTATGATTGGTATCTCTATCGTAGGTATCTTCCTTGCAGTGCTTC